>CAJUNZ010000005.1 GCA_910587755.1 uncultured Acetatifactor sp.
TGACTTATTAACCTCCCGGCGTTTATACTGTACTTGTGAACAAATACGGCAGTGCCGGCATCTGCTGCCAGATTTCAGAGGAGAAAAGGAGGTCAAAAATGAACGATTACGCCATAGAAGCCAGACAGGTATCAAAGTCTTACGGCCCGGTTCTGGCACTGGACAAAGTCAGTCTCCATGTGAAAACAGGGAGCATCTATGGACTGGTGGGGGACAACGGGGCGGGAAAATCCACTTTTTTAAAGCTTCTGGCAGGGCATGTTTTTCCCACTTCAGGGGAGATCCGCCTGTTTGGGCAGTTTGAGGAGAAGGAGCTTCTCCGCTGCCGTCGCCAGACAGGTGTTATGATTGAGCATCCGGGATATTTTCCCAACATGACAGTGGAAAACACTCTGGAATACTACCGCATCCAGAAAGGGATCCCGGGAAAAGAAAAGGCGGAGGAAATGCTGCATCTCACAAAGCTCTGGGAGAAAAGAAAGAGCAGGTGCAAAAAACTTTCCCTGGGGCAGAAACAGCGTCTGGGCCTGGCAATTGCCATGATCGGGGAGCCCAGGCTGCTGATTCTGGACGAGCCGGTCAACGGGCTGGACCCCAGCGGCATCCTGGAACTGCGCACCCTGCTGCGCCGCCTGAATGAAGAGAAGCATATCACGATTCTTCTCTCAAGCCACATTCTGCCGGAACTGCAGCAGACCGCCACACACTTTGGGTTCCTGAGCAGGGGCAGGCTTCTGGAAGAAATCTCAGGGGAGGAGCTGTCAGGCAGGTGTGCGGATTCTCTGGAGATCGTCGTCTCGGACCAGGAAATCTATGCCGCTCTGCTGGCAGGGCATTTTCCGGAGGAGAGATTCCAGGTGCTGCCGGAGGGGACCATAAAAATCAACCGCTGCAGGCGGGAGGCGGAAGCCTACAGCCGCCTTGCCACCGACAACGGTCTTTACATCAGGGCCCTGAACAGGTGCCGGACTTCACTGGAGGATTATTATATGAATCTGAAAAACGGAGGGATACGGGGATGCTGAATCATATCAAAATGAAGAATGGAGGGACACAGGAATGCTGAATTATATCAAAAGCGAATTTTACAGGGCGGCACACAGCGCAGAAATCCGTGGAACGGCCCTTGGGCTGGGGGGAATTGTGCTGCTGATGAACCTGGTTCTGTACCTGATGAAGGATCTGGAGCATTTCCGGTATGGAATCACCTCTTTTTCCTACTCCATGCTGGTCTCCATGCCCATGTTGTACTGCTATGTGGCTGCGGATGTGGCAGTGATGCTCTATGAGGCGGACAGAAAGAACGGCACCCTGGGAAACAGCGTCTCCTATGGCCTGTCCAGGATACAGATTTTTGCCTCAAAATGCATGGTCAGCTTGGGCGTGTCTCTCTTTCTGCTTCTCCTGATCCTGCCCGTTTACATCGGAAGCGCCCTGTTGCTGCCTGTTTCCGGACCTACCACCGTGGGGGAGCTGCTGCTGGAGATTCCTGCCATGTCCCTTATTGCCACAGGGGCGCTGATTCTGGCGGTGGTGCTGCTGGACTTTTTTGAAAACAGTTTCTTCAGCGTCCTGACCTGGTTTGCTGTTCTGGTGTTCCTGCCCAAGGCTTTGCTGCTGGCGGGTATGGCCCTGGCTTCCAGGACGGAGCTTCTTTTGGACATTGCCCTGTGGATGCCTGTGAATTTTCTCTCTGTCCAGTCGCAGGTCAATATGTCAGAGTGCACCCCCCTCTGGAGCACCGGGGCGGGAATGGCAAAATGCCTGCTGTCCGGAGCCGCAGGCATCTTTGTCTTTGGCGCTGTGGGGGTGCTGATGCTGAGAAAAAAGGAGATCTGAATGGTATGCTTGCTGTGGTATTCTGCGTGGTGGCGGCAGGATTTGCCTTCCGCTGCTTTTCCCTGAAACATGCCCTGAGGGAGATGAACCGGGAGCTTCTGGAGATCCGCCGGGAGCTTTCCCGGAACCAGATTCTGCACCTGCCCCTGCCCGACCGGGATCTGGAGCAGGTGATGGAGTCCATGAACGGCACCCTGGAGGAAGTGCGCCGGGAGCGGCAGGGCTACGAAAAAAGAGAGGCGGAATTCCAGCGGCTGATTGAAAATATCAGTCATGACTTAAGAACGCCTCTCACTGTGATTCTGGGCTATCTGAAATGGATGAAGAGAGGGGAAAATGTCCCCGACGCCCTGGAGGTCATAGAGCGGAATGCCCGGGCAATGGAGAAACTGGTTTCGCAGTTTTATGATTTTTCCCGACTGAACGCACAGGACTATGCTCTGGAGCTGGTGGAGGTAGATGTGTGCAGGATTCTGCGGGAATGCATTGCGGGGAGCTGTCAGGTTCTGGAGGCGGCATCCCTGAATCTGCGGAGCTGCCTTCCGGAGCATCCGGTGCCGGTACAGGGCAATACAGGCGCCCTGGAGCGCATTTTTTCAAACCTTTTTCAGAACGCGGTCCGGTATGCCCGCAGCGGACTGGAGATCTGTCTGGAAGAGGACGGGAAGGGACAGGTGAACATTTGGTTTCAAAACGACGGGGAGGGGATCACAGAGGAGGAAGTCTCCCATCTGTTTGACAGGTTCTACAGGAACGATTCCTCCAGGCGCCGGAACGGCTCCGGTCTGGGCCTGACGGTGGCAAGATCTCTGGCGGAACTGATGGAGGGCGCCCTCACCGCCCGGCTTCTGGAGTCCGAAGGCAGAACAGAGGAAGAAGGGGCATGGGGCAGAGGAGCGGATGGAATGGTTTCCATACGGTTTACGCTGACACTGAAATTATACGGGAGCCCTAAGTAATTGCGGGTGAGCCGAGTAAACATACTTTAAACATGCTGGGAAGGTATAAAAATATACTTTTATAAAAAAGATGTGAAGGAGTCTCTTGCCAGGGAAAAATTGATATGCTATAGTATGAAAATAGTAATAAAATAAGAAATATCAGGGCGGGAAAATGAAAGAACAGCTATGAGGTCTGCGTCAAAGGAAGAGGGGACTGGAATGAAAAAGATTATGGCGCTGTCAAAGGGAACCGGGGAGATGTTCCGGATCTTGTGGCAGTCTGGCAGGGGACTGACTGTAATGCTGGTGGTGAACAGCCTGATCCGCAATGCGCTGTGGCCGGTGCGGGCTTTGGTTGTAAAGGACATGGTTGATCTGGCTGCGGCGTCCTGGGGGCAGGGATCTGCCGCCTGGCAGGGTAATTTTATGCTGGATGCCGCCCTGTTTTTTGCCTGCTTCTGCGCCAACAGGGTCTGGTGGCCTCTGAACAGTTATGTGCAGACGCTCCTGCTGGCCAGGCTGGGGCATGAGTCCAGGGTGCGGATTATGGCGGCCATGAACGGAGTCGGCTTATCTTTTTTTGACTGCGCGGAGAACAGGGATATCTATGAAAGGGCTCTGCGGCAGGCAGATGACAGGCAGCCCATTAACACAGTAAACAGTGTCATGGGGTTTGTAGCCCTTCTGGTGAGTTTTTCCACGGCATTATTTGCCATGGCCGCGGTGAGCGTGCCGGTGACAGTGCTCCTGCTGGCAAGTTCCATTCCCTCCATTATCTGGGAAGGGCGCTTCAATGAAAAGGTTTATCAGTTCGATCAGGAGGCTGCCCGGGAGAGGCGCAGGATGGACTATTTGTTCTCCCTGTTTACGGATAGAACCGCAGCGAAAGAGATCAGGACATTCCGGGCAGGACCTTATCTGGAGGAGAAGCGGCGGAAGGCCCTGGAGGAATACCAGGGCAGGTATCTGCGCCTGGCAGGGTGGAAACTGCGGGTGGACGGGGGGTTCTGGCTCATCCTTCAGGGGGCGCTGATGCTGGGTTATTATCTGGTCATCTCCGAGGTGCAGGGCAGGGGTACTGCCGCAGGTTCCCTGAGCTTTTTCCTAACGGTGGCGGTGGACATGCAGGACGCGCTCAGGCGGTTCGGCTCGTCTTTCAACGGAGTGGTCCAGGGGGCCAGGTATTTTGACAATCTTCTGGAGCTGGAGAGGACGGGCAGGGCTCAGGAGGAGGCTTTCGGCGGACGCCTTACACCGGAAAGGGTGGAGACAGTGGAATTCCGCCATGTGAGTTTCCGCTATCCGGGCCGGGAGGAGGAAGCGCTGCATGATGTGAGTTTCACCCTGCGCTGCCCTCAGTCGGTGATGCTGGTGGGGATGAACGGCTCGGGAAAGAGCACCCTGCTGAAACTTTTACTGGGATTTTACAGGCCGGATTCAGGGGAGATCCTGATCAACAGTATTCCGGTTGGGGAGTATGACAGGGAGCAGTATTACGAGCTGTTTTCTGTCTGTTTCCAGGACCGGATGAGGTACGGTTTTTCCTTCCAGGAAAATATCATGATGGGAAGTCCGGAGATGGACCGAGAAAGGTTCTGGGAGATCGTGGATCAGGTGCAGCTGGGGGAGGTCTGTGAAAAGCTGCCGGAGAAGGAGCGGACGAACCTGCTGCGGGAGTACGATGAAGGAGGAGTGGAGCTGTCCGGAGGACAGTATGACAGACTGGCCATTGCCAGGGCCGTGGCAAAGGAGGCGCCTGTACTGCTTCTGGACGAGCCGGATGCAGCACTGGATGCCAGGGCGGAGGAGACTTTTTTCCGGATCTATGACAGGCTTGTGGAAAAGCGCCTGGGAATCATGGTCACTCACCGGATGCAACGGGCGGTGTCAGCGGATGTGATCCTGGTCCTGAAGGACGGGGTTTTGGTGGAACAGGGAAACCACAGACAGCTTATGGAGCGGAAGGGGCAGTACGAGGCTATGTTCCGCATGCAGGCGGAGCGCTACTGGAGAAATTCTGTTCAGGGAGAAGCCGTGGCGCAGGAGGGGAATTTATCATGAAAAACGCGGTGTATTCTGTGAAACTGCTGTTCAGGGCATGCCCGGCAGCCGTGTTGTTGTTGTGGGTGTTTACCGTGCTTCTTCTGATCCTTTCTCCCCTCTACTCCCTGGTGGACAGGATGCTTTTTGACATGGTGCAGGAGGGCCTGGGAGGCAGCGTTGACAGGGGACGGATCCTGCGGATCGTAGGGCTTTATTTCGGCTATAATCTGGCGGTGTTTGTCCTGGCAAAAGGGAAGGAGGCACTGAATACTTACGGGCAGGCGAAAACAGGGGCCCTGGTGCAGGAAAAACTGGTAGGGGGGCTGGAAAGCTATTCCTATGAAGTGTTTGAAGACAATACTTTCTATGACCGCATCCAGACCATTAGCCGGGAGGCGGGAAAAGGCGGCATCCTGTCCCTTTCTCTGGATCTGGCGGCTTTTGCAGGGGTGGCGGCAGCCACGGTCAGTCTGTGTCTGCTTCTGCAGCCCTTGGGCTGGGGCGCGGTGGCGCTGTCAGTCCTGTGCTGTGTGCCGGGGTTTCTGCACCAGGCTTCTTTCGGGAAGAAAAACTGGGAATTCAACACATCCAGAGTGCCCTTGCAGAGAAAATGCAGCTACTATTTTTCTTTGCTTTGCTCCAGGGAGGCTTTTGGAGAAAACAGGGTTTTCGGGACCAGGAAACTGTTCTGGGGCAGGTATGAGCAACTGTACGGGGAGTACTACCGAGAGCTGCGCCGCTTTAATGGGAGAAACTGCTGGAAGGGGGTCCTGATGGCGATCCTGCACGCGGTGGGTACGGTGTCCGTGATCCTGTATGCCTATTACAGAGCGGTTCTGGGTGAGATATCTCTGGGTGAGGCGGTTCTCTATGCGGGAGTTAGCCAGAGCATCTATAACAATATCCAGAATGCCGTGTATATGGCCGGTTCCATCAGCGGCTCTGTCAGCGGAGTGCGCTGCCTGCTGGACTGCCTCCGGGAGGGAGAGAAAAAAACAGGGCGGAATGCCGGCGGAAATACTGGAGAATCCGTGCAGGATAAGGCTGTCAAGGGGGGCTTCTGCAGGGAGAAAACTTTCGGAGGAATGGATGTTCCGGGGCATGCCTGTGTGGGAGAAGATCTTCCGAGAAGTGCCCGTCAGGAACAGGCTCTTTTGCCCGGTGTGCTGATAAGGCTCCAGGGAGTTGCTTACGCCTACCCGGGGACCGGACGGAGGGTACTGGAAGGGCTGAATTTGGAGATCAGGGAAGGGGAGAAACTGGCGGTTGTGGGGGAGAATGGCAGCGGCAAGACCACTCTGGCGAAGGTTCTTCTGGGACTTTGCGTTCCCGGGGAGGGGACGGTGGAGGTGCAGGACCGTCCGGTCCAGGAATGTCCCCGGTATGCCTCCGCATGTTTTCAAGATTATGCCGTTTATTCCCTTTCAGTCCGGGAAAACGTGGCGGTGGGAGATCCCCTGAAGGAGGACCTGGACAGGGAAGCGGAGAGGGCTCTTTTCCTGGGGGGCCTGGACAAAACAGTGCTGGGCAGCAGGGGAGGGGAGGACTTTTCCTATCTGGAAAGGCAGATCACAAGGATGTTTGACTCGGAGGGTCTGGAACTGTCCCGGGGGCAGTCCCAGAAACTGGCCCTGGCAAGGGCATTTCTGTACGGGCAGGGGCTGATCGTGTTGGATGAACCCAGCGCATCCATGGATGCAGTGACAGAAAAAGAGATTTTTGAGAGCACGCTGAAACTGATGGAGGGCAGGACGGCGGTGGTAATTACCCACCGGCTGTCCAATGTGGTCCAGTGTGACAGGATCGTTTACCTGGAAGGGGGAAAGATTGTGGAATCCGGCACACATGAGGAATTGATGAAACAGGGCGGGAGGTACAGGGAGCTTTTTATGCTCCAGGCGCAACGGTATCTGTCGAAGCAGTGACTGGAAGGGGCTGTGTAGAGTGTGTGCAGGGGCACAGGAAACGCTGTTGGCTGTTCTGGGGCAGTTTCTGGAGAAGGGGGTTGAAGATGAAATGTGGGGATGTGTATTTCAGCCTGCTGTGGGACAGCAGAGAAAACTACGAGGAGTGGCTTGGGAGCGGCAATGGGCGGGGCGAGTATATCACAGATCTGAATCTGGAATATCTGTATGAAGAGATACAAAGGCTCAGCGGCTATGGGGAGCAGTATGACTGGGAGAAGATTTTTCTCCATCCCTGCACAAGAGTGTCCACAGTCCTGCACCGCCAAGGCATTATGCAGCGGCTGTGGGAGGACCCGTCTCTGTACGGCGCTGCCAGGGACTTTATTTCCAGCGTATCCGGGATGCGGAAAAAAATGGGACGCGTTTGCGGGATGAATGATGAAAGGAAAAAAAGACTCTGTTTTCTCCAGGCTGCAGAGACATTTTTCACAGAGATGGAAGGGCTGTATGAGAGGACGGACAGGGGAAGAGACTGGAAGCCGGGCCTGGCGGAAGGAATCAGAAGGCTGGCGGATTGCATTGCCGGAAGCAGTGCAAAGAAGGAGAGAGCAGTGCTGTCAGACTGCCTGCAGAAACTCTGCCGGTATGCTCCCCAGAACTTGATACTGAACAAGGACAAGACCCAGGCCTGCCATAATATTGTGATCGTTCCAGGACCGCCGAAGAATATTCTTGACAGCTATACAGGAAGGCTGAGAGAGGCGGCAGAGTTCTTCCTGGGAGAGTACGATTTTTCTATTGATGTCTATCAGGATATGGACATAACATGTCTTGACCAGAAACTTATGGAGTATACTTATGCACAGGCGGGGGAGACCAGGAATGAGATAGATATTATCTATGAAAAATACAGAGATTTTGACTTTTTCCCTTTTATCAGCCTGGCCGATGAGCTTGTATTTTACCTGTCATGCATACACTTCCGCAGGGAGTATGAGAAAGAAGGTTTCTATTTTACCATGCCATGTTTTGGGACAGAGAGAACCTGCGTAAAGGGGGCATATGATATGCTGCTGGGCGTGAATCTGTTCAAAAATGGGGAGGGATGCCGTCCGGTTTCTAACGATTATGCGTTCCACAGAGGGGCTTCCTGGTTTATTCTCACAGGCGCCAATCAGGGAGGAAAGACCACCTTTATCCGGAGCATAGGCCTGATTCAGTGCCTGGCTCAGACGGGTATGTTTGTTCCAGCAGAAGAGGCCATACTGAAAGCAGTGGGACATATACACACATTTTAGCAGGGAAGAGGAGTCTGCTTCTGTGGGACGGTTTGAACAGGAACTCAGGAAGGTACATGCAATTCTGGAACAGCTTGAGGAGGGGGATATGATCCTGCTGAACGAGCCGTTTACCAGCACTCAGCGAATCACCGCAGTGGCGATTCTGAAAGAACTAGTATTAAAATTCCACTGCCGGGGCTGCGTGGGAGGATTGGTGACACATTTCTATGAGATTGCCGAGATACTGCCTAGGGAGTGCTTCTACAGCCTGGCGGCGGAGGTGGTCCAGGGCGGTGACGGCAGGGAGAGAACTTTTCGCATTGTGCCCAGGGATCCATACTGTCAGTCCTATGCCAGGGACATTGCAGCAAAATGTGGCGCAACATATGAACAGCTGATGGAAGCTATGGGATTTGGGGAAGGAGTGTCGGACAATGCTTAGTTTTGACCTGTTATATCCTGATGAACAAAAGCGCAGGGAAGGACGGGGGAGCAGCAGGATCAGTGCTGCGCTGCTGCATGACCTTCAGCTGGATGAACTGGCAGAGAGGGGGATTCTGGGCGGAGAAGAATACCAGATTTTGTGCGGGGAGATCGAGCAGCTGCCCGGGGATGTGGAAGTGATCCGTTTTCGCCAGACCGTGATGCAGGACCTGATGGAAAATCCGGCATTTGTGAAGGGGCTTTCAGCCCTGTGCAGGCAGCTGAAGGACGATATTCCCAGGAAGAGATATGATATCTGGGAACCCCAGACTCCTGTGTATAAAAATCTGGTGGATTATGTAGAGCTTTTGAAAAGAAACTGTCAGGTGCTGTACGGAACAGATTTCAGTGCAGAGACGAAATTCCATTCGGAGGTGCTGAATAACCTGGTGATTTTTTTAAGGGAGGGCGGCTGTAGAAGGAAACTGGAGGAGGCCGTGGGGCTGCTGGAGGAGATTTTGGAAGCCGGGGCAGTAGGATACCAGGTGCAGTACACCTGGGGCCAGGCCATGAGCAGAGTGGTCATACAAGAACTCTCCAGGGACAGTGTCTGCCCTATGAAAGAAAAGAGGCTACTGAAGAGGAAAACGCCGGATAAGGACCGCATTGTCTCTGCGGATGGAAACCCTGTGCTGAGGAATAATATAGCGGAGATTTATTCTAAGACCATTGTCCGCCTCTGCGATTTTGCTTCCAGGCTGAACCATGCTGTTGTGGGGGCTTTTCAGAGGATACAGAGCGGCCTTTCTTATTACCGGGCAGGGATAACACTATACCGGATGTACAGGGACCTGGATATTCCGGTCTGCTTACCCCTGGTATGGAAGGGAGAGCAGGGCAGGATGACATTTGCAGGTCTTTTTCCGCTTCGACTTGCTGCAGAATGTTTCCAGCAGGGCGGTGCAGGGAGCAGCGCGAAGATTCAGTGCAATGATTACTCCAATATGGAGGGAAGGATCGCTTTTATCACAGGGTATAACAGCGGGGGAAAGACGGTATTTCTCCAGTCACTGGGTACGGCCCAGATCATGTATCAGCTTGGGTTTTATGTTCCAGCCCGGTCCTTTCAGGCGGCACCTGTATCCTATATCGGGAGCCTGTTCGGTAGCATGGAGGACCAGAAGACGGAGCATGGAAAGTTGCAGCAGGAACTGGTCCAGGTAAGGGAACTGGCCCGGCAGCTTAAGAGGGGAAGCTTGATCCTGCTGAACGAGATCCTGGCCACGACTTCGGAAAAAGAGGGCAGTGAAATCATGGGAGAAGTGCTCCATGCCTTCTCAAAAATGCAGGCGCATATGGTGTTTGTAACACACCTGTTCCGGCTGGCTGATGCGGCCCAGAAGGGCAGGCTGTGCCTTGCAGACGGGGAAAGGGCATTAAATTATGTGACGGAGAAGTATGATGAAAAGGAAGGGGATGAAAAAACATACCGCATTATCCAGGGGGCACCTATGGATGATATCTACGAGGGCAGGTTTGCTGATCAATATTTAAAAATAAAATGAATCTTTGTGTGTTTCATACCGAATATTAAAATTTACTGGTCAATTGCATGCAAAAGAACCATATGGTTTTTGGGAAAATCTGAGCCAAAGAAACAAAACATTTTATCTGGGGGCCGAAGCAGATTATAGACATGCTGTCAGAAGGAGACCCTGTTTCTCGCATTATTGGATTAATTATGGTTATAACTGGAACTGAAAAATGGCATACATTCAATATTATCCAAAGAGTTTGATGAAGATGGTATTACTTTTTCTGGCGGGGAGTTACAAGAGGTTGCATTGGCGCGAATAATAGTCAGAGATTGTGAGGTTGTTATTTTGGATGAGCCATTCAGCGCTTTGGATTCTTTGGCGGGAAATGACTTTTTTCATAATATGTTAGATATTGCGCAGGGAAAAACAATTTAATATATTACACATCGCTTAACACCCATATAGCGGCATTGCCAGATGCTTTCTGGGTGGGATCATTTTCTGATGATGCTGCAAAATCGAAAAAAAATTCAGGTTATCTGGAAATCCATCATAGCACGATGTAGTAGAGGCGAAAAACAGAATTGGTATAACCTATTTGAAGTTTAGGTGTTCTAGAGTTTTATAGATTAAAGATTATCAGGGAAGGAAAAGTAATAGCATGCACAGATACAAACGGATTATTGATAATCATATCTACGTTATGAAATTGATAAGAAAAGGGAGCAGGTGGTTTCCTTTTCTTTTAATATTATTTTCTATTATGCGTGGAATTAATGTCTTTATGATGACAACTTACCTTTATCAATATGTATTAAACTCATTGCAGGAAGGTGAGGAATTGCTGTCTATTTTTTTAGCAGTGGGAGGGATGTCTTTATTTTCGCTATTCTATAATATTGTGTTGCAATATAAAAATGTGGCAATCGAAATTACATCTTATAAAATAGAGAAGCAAATTCAAAAAACTTTACAGGACAAGGCGGTTTCTGTAGATCTTGGATGTTTTGAAAACCCGGAGTTTTATAATTGCTATGTCAAAGCGCTGGCTGAAGTTTCGCAGCGCGCTCTCCGAACACTGGATAATATATGTGATTTGATTGTAAATGTGATCACCATAGGTTCTATTGGCACTTTGATTTTTATGATTGATCCCATTTTTGTTTTGCTGGCAGTGCTGCCTTTTGCTGCAACAATTCTTTTAGGTGAGAAGCAGAATAGTTTGAAGTATGACAGAGATATGAAAAACCAGGAAATATCCCGTGAAAAAGATTATGTGCAAAGAATTTTTTACTTGAGTGAGTATGCAAAAGAGATGCGGCTTACGGAGATGCATAAAGTTATGTTGAGGAAAATGCATGAGACAGTATTAAGGCTAAAAGCAAATGTAAAACAATACGGTTATACGATTATGGGTTTGGAGTATAGTTTGGCAATATTTTATGATGTAGTTGTATATTTTTCTTCTATATTTATTGCTGCATACAAAACATTAGTGTCTTCTACCATGCTATTGGGAGATTGTTTTGTTGTCATTAATTCCATAACAAATATTTCGTATATAATAGGCGAGTGCGGAAGAAACATTATGGCTTTTGATGAAAACTCTCATTATATTGATAATATACGAAATTTTCTGGAATATGAGAATAAGACCCCTGACAACATCAATGGTGAGCCTGCTGGCCCATTGGAAAAGATGACATTTCGCAATGTAAGTTTTTCGTATGAGGGGCAGGGAATGGAGACTCTTAAAGATATCAGTTTGAATATTTCTGCGGGTAAGAAAATTGCCATTGTTGGTCATAATGGTGCAGGAAAATCTACACTGGTTAGATTATTGCTGCATTTTTATGAGCCCACAAGCGGGAGTGTTGAATATAATGGTAAATCAATTGACGAATATCAGATTTCTTCCTATCGAAAACAGTTTAGTACAGTTTTTCAGGATTTCCATCTTTTTTCTTCTGCGACAATTGCAGAAAATGTCATGGCATGCGGACATCTTCTGGAATGGCAGAAAGTTGAAGCTCAAAAGGCGCTGCAGAAAAGTGGGATATATGAGAAAGTGAATAGCTTGCCTAAAAAAATGGATACAATAGTGGGAAAGGAATTTGACTTAGACGGCGCAGTGTTTTCTGTTGGTGAAACACAGAAACTGGCAATTGCCCGTGCGATAGCAAAAAATACAGAGATTGTAATTCTTGATGAACCATCAAGTGCGTTAGATCCCATAGCGGAAAATAAGATTTTTGAAAGTATTTTTGAAAACTTTCGTGATAAAACAGTGATTTATATTCTTCATCGTTTGTCCAGCGCGATTTTGGCAGATAAAATATACCTGTTGGAGGAGGGCAGAATTATTGAACAGGGAACTCATTCGGAATTGATTGCAATGAATGGGAAATATGCGGACATGTTCCGTAAGCAGGCGGAAAAGTATGTGAATTTTGAGGAGGGAGGAATAACATGAAAAAGGAGATACATAACAATGTAACGAAAATATTTTATATGATTCGTTACATATGGAAATATACGCCATGCTATATGGGAATCTTGCTTTTGCAGGTACTAGGCAATGCCTTGTGGGATATTCTTGTGGGTATGTTGTTTCTGAAATATCTGTTTGATGCCATTGAAGCAGGTGCGGATTACAGTGAGATTCTGTATCGTGCTGTTATTGTAATGGTGTATCGTTTGATTCTTATATTGTATGGAAAATGGATTGAAAATATTTATCGGCCGAAAGCAAATTTGAAGCTTCATGAAGGCATGCAGACGGAGCTTTATCAAAAAGCACGGAAGTTAGATTTGGCATATTATGATAATCCTGATTTTTATAATCAATTTATCTGGGCAATTCATGAATCTGATACCCGTGCAGTGAAGATTATGTCGAATTTGAGTGATTTATTGAGCAGTATGATTTCTTTGCTTGGTATGAGTGCTGTTTTTTTGGCGATTGACTGGATTGCTGCTTTGGCCGTGTTAGTGTCATCAGCGCTGAGCTTTTTTATCAGAATAAAAGCTAACAAGATTAAGTATCAGAAAATGGAAGAAATGAAGCCACTTATCAGGAAGACAGATTATATTACGAGAGTTTTTTATCAAGGCGATTTTGCAAAAGAATTGCGCATGGGAGACATGGTGAAAATATTACAAGATGACTTTGATAAATCTATGGATCAAAAAATCTCATGTGCAAAAAAATATGCACCTGGAATTCTTATTGTTTCGTTGCTTTCACAATTAATGACGACCTATTTATTTAATATTGGAATTGTGGGATATCTTGTTGTGCGGTATATGTTAGACTCGGATTTTACATTGGGCGGTTTTTCTGTGGGAATTAATGCAACATGGAAATTGTTTGTACAAGTTAGCCGGATCATTGACTGCTTTTCCAGATTGAATGAGGATAGTGTCTATGCGGATAAATTCCGGACATTTACTGAATTGGAGCCGCAGATTAAGAATGGGTATGAAAAAGCGGCCAAATTTGAGACACTTGAATTTCAACAAGTCTCATTCTCTTATCCATTCGGCAATCAGAAAAACCGAGAGGTGCTTAAGAATATATCTTTTACAATACGCAAGGGAGAAAAAATTGCTCTAGTTGGATATAACGGAGCAGGTAAAACTACGCTTACAAAACTCGCAATGAGGCTTTATGATGTTACAGGTGGAAGCATAAAATATAATGGAAAAGAGATAAAGGAATATGATATTGAGTCATATCGGGCGCATATCGGCGCTGTTTTTCAGGATTACAAGATATTTGCTGCAACTGTCGCAGAAAATGTAGCCGGGGGCGAATACAGGGAAGATCAAAATATGGAAATCACAGAAGCACTAAAATCAGCAGCTTTTTGCAATAAACTTGAGACGCTTCCCAAAGGAATCCATACGATGCTGACAAGGGAGTTTGATGAACAAGGCGTGAATCTTTCAGGTGGTGAGATGCAAAAAATTGCTATAGCACGGGCATTTGCAAAGCCGTATGATATTATCATTATGGATGAACCTTCCAGCGCATTGGATCCACTGGCTGAATATGAATTAAACAAAGTAATTGGAGCTGCTGCCAAAGACAAGACAATGATATTTATTTCCCACAGACTTTCGACAACTCGTATGGCAGATCGCATTTATATGTTCGACAATGGGGAAATTGTAGAGCAGGGGAAGCATGAAGATTTAATGAGATTAAACGGAAAGTATGCGCAAATGTTTTCAATTCAGGCGAAGAAATATCATTTGTAATTAAGTTGAGCAGATTAGAGGGATTACTCCCCTAACTTTTCTGCTTCCAGCATAGCAGCAATCATTTTTTGTTGGGTGGTTCCAGCCTCACTTTATAGGGGGATGCTGTTTCATGAAGCGACTGGCGTACAAAAATGTTAAATGCCGCAGTCAGGTTCAGGCTAAGTTCAGTAAACAGCGCGTCCGCCTGCCCCTTGCTTTGCTACAGTCGGAACCGGCAGATACGCACAACAGTTCGGAGCCGGAGGCCCATCCCTGCCACAGTTGCGGTGAATGCGGAAACAAGGGGCAAAGTGTCACTCTTTTGGGGCTGAAAAGCCCTCAAACATACCTCAAGAAGAGCTTATGATCAAAGGTTTAAAGAAAAGCTCTTGCACATAATATGTCAAAATGATATAATACTAAATAACTGAAATTACTTCAAAAAGAGAAATTATATTTTTTGTGTTGTATTATTTTTTTATTAACTGTTTTTTAATGTGATTTTACCAATATGAATATAGAAAAGCATAAATATTTTTTGCTTATGAAGAAGGCAATATATGGGTACATTGTGTTCTGGATGACTGTGATACTGCTGTATACGGGTGGAAGCCCAATGGTTTCTGGTACGGATGGAGACCATATGGGAGGAAGCGGACGATTACTTGAGTGGGATGGAGAGCATGGAAGAGGTTATCCAGGTCATTGAGAACAGGGTGGGGATTTATAACTGATATTTGTAAACGTATGTATAGGGTCATAAGGAGAAAGGAGTGGTTCCGCTGTACAGATGAATTATGTGTGGATGTTTCTGAAGTTACTTGCTGAAGAAATTAAGGAGGGTTGACTATGCAAAATCATTTGATAATAATGGCCTTGTCTTTTTTGACAATTGCGATATCCACTCAGGGAAACAGTGGTTGTTTAGCAGGAGAAAATAAAGTTGTGGAAGATTTATGGATATGTGACGATTGGGCAGATGAGAAGCCGCAGACTGCTGAAGAACAGTACCAGGAGATGCTGAATGACTCGAAATACTCGGAAGAAGACCTTCAGGAATTCTATGATAAAATGTTTGCACCTCCCACAGTAACGAGAGCTGATATAACCTTTGAAGTGCTTGCAGTGCCATATTATCGGCAGGAGGAAGAATATTACGGTGGTCCGGCGACGGCGCGGCAGACAGTGGCTTTTTTGACTGGAAATGTAGAAAGCCAGAAAGATATTTTTGAGAAAGTGAAAGCTGATGGGGAAGACAGTAAGGCAACATTAGGCGACAGATTGAAAAATTATGTCAACAGTATGCAGAGTGTGAATGTATATGCACTAAAATATCCGTCTTCTGCTTCAGAGATGAGTGAGGATATCTATGCCGATCTCAGCCGCGGCGTTCCGGTAATCCTGTGGGTTAAAGTGACACAGGAGGGCAACTGGATTTATAATACAAAGGGCGGTCATTTTATGAATGTCACTGGTATCAACACCGGGGGCTCTCTGATAGAAGTTACTGATCCGTATATTATGTGGGTTGAAGACAGTCCATATATAACCGGTAAGTATTGGGTCACAGCAGAGGAAGCGTACAGCGCGACGAAGGCAAGAGGCTTGGGATATTTTAAGTGATTAAGCTGTATAAGTCTGTAGGAAGCTGTCCGGGTCATGGAGGACGGGCTTGGGATTTTTAAAAAGCACTACTGGCGTGAGGGGCCATTCCCAACTGCCGGCGGTGCTTTTATATGTTTTTGGCTGTTGATACACCAGCGGAAGCCCTGCGGCGCAGGTTAAAATTGACAATAAAGCGCATCTGGAATATACTGACAATAGTATAAAAATATATACGATCCTAAATAAGTGTTCCTGGATATTCCACGACTATACATAGGAGAAAAGATGGAAATTGCAAAGAATATTTTAAAAACAATGCAGTACACAATGAGGCAGGTTCTGGGGACTGGCAGGAGAAATGTATTTTATCTACTGCTGGATGTGGCGAGAAGAGTGGCGGTTTCGCTGTGGCTCATAGTGCTCCCGCAGAAAATTGTCAGCAGCATGCTGTCAGAACAGTATCGGCAGGGCGTGAAGCAAATCCTGTTTTTATTCTGATTTTTTGCAAATGATCTTGCGGGGGCATGCATGAGCCGTATGCGAAATAAAATGCAGGTGAATATTAACATTGACCTGAACACCAGATTGAGCAGAAGCATTATGGGAACGGAATATGAGAAAGTGGAGACAAAATCTTATCTGGAGAAAGTGGATTTTGCCAGAAGAAGCCTGGAGAGAAACAGTGTGCTTGCCGTATATGACAGGCTGATTGAAGTTCTCTCAGGTGTGACCAGTCTGGCAGGAATTGTCTATATCATAAGCAGTCTGCCCCCTGTATTGACGGCGCTGATCCTGTTTACGGTGGCCGTTGGGGCGGCTGGGGACATTTATCGGATGAATTATGCCTTCGACAGGGACCGACAGGGAAATGAAATCGAGAGAAACCTGTACTATGCCCGCAATGACCTGGCAGGCAACAGGTATGCAAAAGATATTCGAGTCTGGAACCTGTACCAGTATATCAGCGGAAAGGTGGAACTGTATGCGAAAAAACTCTGCGATCTCTGGGCAAAAACCTCGCTGAGGTCAGTGAAAGTGGTGGGATGGACCTACATAGTAAACGGGCTGCAGTATGTTATCGTGTATGCGGCCCTGGCCTGGATGGTATATGAGGGCAGGCCGGTCTGCGGAGAGAGGGAAGGGAAAGTGATCCTGGCGGCGGCAGTCAGTTATGGCGTGCTGCTTTGCCTGCTGGGGTGCGGGGAAAAGAGCTTCAAACTGCTTCAGGAAGCTCACGGATTCAGGGCATGCAACCTGTTAAGGCTGTCAATGAATAAAAAGTTTATGCGCCTGGACTATGCTGACACGGAAAAAAGTGAGGTCATTGATTCCTTTGAGGAAGCGAAAGACTCCATGTGGGAATTTACAGATGTGGGTTATGTCCTGTTTGACGATATTGCAGGGAATTTGCTCTCTTTTGTTTTTATGAGTTATATTTTGACAGATATCAACCCTCTAATCTATGTGTTTGTCTTAATACTTGTGGGGATCAATCTATATGTGCAGCACAGAAAAAATGCATTTTTTCACCAGGTAGAACTGGAAGAAAAGCGGGCTGAAAAGCATATGAACTATATGGCGGGCTTGATGCAGGACTATAAGGTTGGAAAAGAGATCCGGCTGTTTCAGACTTCAGATTTTATGATAGAGAAATATATCCATTTTTCCAGGAAATATAAAGCGCTCATAGACAGGAAAGAAGACTATGCCGTGAAGACTTCCCTGATCCAGGCGGTGCTCTATCTGGGACAGCTGTTTGCCGTATACATCAGCGCGGTTAAGAAATATATGGAAGGAAGTCTGCTGATCGGCTCTTTTCTGCTGTATATTTCCTCCATCAATGCATTGACAGAAAGCATCAAAAATCTGCTGGCGGCATTGATTGAGCTGTCGAAAGTGTCCTACTACTATAAGGACTATGAGAAATACATGAGTATACCGGAGAATATTTATGTCTCAGGAAAGGACAGTGTGGAGGCAGAGGGCGACTATGTAATTGAACTGAGAGATGTGGCATACTACTATCCGGGTGTGGAGAAGGCAGCGCTGGACAGGATTTCTTTTCGGATAACATCCAGAGATAAAGTGGGCATAGTGTGGGAGAATGGTTCCGGAAAGTCAACCCTGGTCAAGCTCCTGCTGAGATTATATGATCCTGTGGAGGGAGCGGTCTATCTAAATGGAAGAGATATAAGAACCATTGATTATGACAGTTATCTGAAGATTTTCAACACAGTTTTCCAGGACTTTTCCATCTTTGCCTATTCCATTCTGGAGAATATCATTTTCGATCAGAATGCGGACTGGGAAAAAATTGACACAATCTTAAAGGTGACAGGATTTGGGCGGCAGATGGAGAAGTATAAAAACGGCATAGAATCCAGAGTGACAAAAGTTCTGGACGACGAAGGCGTGAATCTGTCCGGGGGAGAGCAGCAGCTGCTGGCAATATCCAGAGCTTTTTATCGTGATGCAAAGATACTGGTATTTGATGAGCCCACGGCGGCGCTGGATCCCATGAAGGAGGCGGAAATATTTGAGCTGATCCATGATATGGCGGAGGAAAAAGCGGCGGTATTCTGCGCCCACCGCATGAGCAGCACAAGATTCTGCGATAAGATACTGGTGTTGGATGAAGGCCTGTTAAAAGAAAGCGGCACCCACGGTGAGCTTATGGAGCGAAGAGGAATATATTACAGTCTGTTTACCAGGCAGGCAAGTTTCTACAAATAGAATGCGGAATGGGAAAGGGGAGCAGATACTTTTCCCGCAGGGCGGAGGTAACAAAATGGGCAGAAATGATACAGTATGGAAGCTGCTGGGCGGGAAGCCCTGGGCGCCTTTGGGGGCAGGCTGTCTGGTGGTGGCGGGCGCTGCATGCAATGTGGCGGAAGTGGTGGTTTTGGAGGAATTTGTGGACGGATTCCAGGACTTTTCCCGGCTGCGGATACTACTTTTTGCAGTTCTTCTGGCAGGATTTTATGGCTTTCGCTATTTTCAGACGCCCCTGCTTGAGAGGCTGAACCATCTTGTGGGGCTTCAGCTGCGGGCCGCTCTGGACCGCAAAGTGGCGGAGAAGGCAGCCCGCATCTCAGCGGCAGCCCTGGAAGAGGAGGAAAACCAGGCCCTTCTGGGGCGGCTGCAGAATGAACCGGAGAGACGTTATGCCGGCGGCTTTTTTGCGGTTCTGCAGATCCTGGGCGGTGCGGTGGGAACGGCGGGTGTTTTCGCCTTGATACTGGAACATGTCCCTGTCTATCTTTTGATAGTGGTGCTGCTTTTGGGACTGATGGCAGTGGTATTCCGACTCATCGGCAGGTATAAAGTGACAATGTACCATTCCAGACAGGAGATCGCCAGGCGGGGGGATTATCTGTCCGGCATACTGTTCGATCGGTCTCTGGCTCAGGAGAAAAAACTGTTTGGGTACACGGGTTATATCCAGAAACTCTACCGGGAAGAGACCATTGCGTCGGGAAAGTCCATGAGGAAAAGCATTCTTATCTCCAACCTGATTTTGTGGCTGTATGACAATATCACCTATCTCTTTTCCGCGTCGGCCTACCTGCTTTTTCTGCCGCCTCTGTATCAGGGGGAGATGAATCTGGGTCTTTATATAGCAGTCATTCCCGCCCTGGTGAGGATGGGGGAGTTCTTTGTGGCTGTGGGCAGCAGCTGCCTTCCGGCGTACAGGGAGTATCTGGCCTGTCTGGAGGATATGAACCGGCTGAATGCCCTGCCGGAACAGTACTATGTCCCGGAAAAAGAGGGAGGAAAGCGCCCAAAGAATCTGTCAGATCAGTTCCATGAGATAAAAGGAGAAAACCTTGTGTTCCGCTACCCGGGACA
Source organism: uncultured Acetatifactor sp. (assembly GCA_910587755.1). Classification (GTDB taxonomy): domain Bacteria; phylum Bacillota; class Clostridia; order Lachnospirales; family Lachnospiraceae; genus Acetatifactor. The sequence continues at coordinate 19,671 of CAJUNZ010000005.1, forward strand.
GGAAAAACCTGTGATTGAGGGACTTAACTTTACCTTTCAGTCAGGCAGAAACTATGCCCTGGTAGGAGAAAACGGCTGTGGAAAATCTACATTTATCAAGCTTCTGATGGGATTATATCAGCCGGAAAAGGGCGTGATCACCGTGGACGGGGAGGATATACGGACTATGGAATTCGGCAGACTGCAGGGACTGTTCTCAGCGGTTTTTCAGGATTTTAACCGTTATGATTATACCATCAGAGAGAATATTGTCCTGTCTGACCTGGGAGAAGAGGAGGAAGAGCGGATGCAGAGTGCGGCTTCGGAGGCAGGTCTGGACGCCTGGATTGCTTCCTGCCCGGAGGGATATGACACCCGCCTGGGGAATCTGGAGGAGGGCGGGGTGAACCTTTCAGGAGGCCAGTGGCAGCGTCTTTCCATTGCCCGGCTGCTCTACCGCAGGGCCGGAATCTGCATCTGGGATGAGCCCACGGCAGCCATGGATCCCCTGGCGGAATCTTGGCTCTACGGGACATTTCAGAAGAAAAAGTCCCGGAACCGGCTGAACCTTTTTGTGACCCATCGTCTGGGTGCCGCTGTGGGAGCGGATGAGATCTGTGTCATGGGAGAAGGACGTTTTCTGGAACAGGGAAACCATGAGGAGCTGATGAAAAAGGCGGAGGGTGTATACCGCAGAATGTTTGAGGCGCAGAAAGGAATGTATCAATGAGAAATGTAGGAAAAGCGTTAAAACTGATCCTTCCCATGGAGCCCTTTCGGCTGGGAGCCTATCTGCTGCTGTCCCTCCCGGGGGCTCTGCTTCCCGCCGTGATGCTGTATCTGCAGCAGCGTATTGTGGATGGGGCGGCAAGCCTCAGTCCGGAACGGCCTCTTTTTTTCTATATTAAGCCGGTTCTGCTTCTGATGGGAACATATATGCTACTGAAGCTGTTTCGCCTGCTCGCCCTACAGTATATGGAGTTTGGCTATTTCCGCTATATTCTCCTGGATTTGGACGACAAGATCCATGAAAAGAGCGCCAGAGTTCCCCTGGAGTATTATGACAATGCAGCGTATTATCAGACTGTGCAGAGGGCAAAACAGGCTTCCACTTTTCTGGTGTTCACCGCCAATCTGGCGGTGATGTCCCTGGTAGCGGCAGGAAGTCTGCTCTCGGTGGGAGGCTATCTCGCCGCCATGCACCCTCTTTTGCTCCTTTTTGTGGCGGCGGTGAGCATTCCTGTAGGGGTGGAAAAGTACCTGGGGGCAAAAGGGCAGGCTTCTCTGGCACAGGATATGGCCCAGGTGGTCAGAAGGAAAAAGTATGCCTTTGGCCTTCTGGCAGAGGCGGGGAGCAAGAAGGAGATCGCCCACCATGGGGTGGGGGCATATGTTGCAGATAAGTATCTGAAGGCCTGTGAGGAAGCGGATGAGAGGGAGGAGCAGTATGGGGTGCAGGCAGGGCGCAGGGGGCTTCTCTGTGCCGGGGTGAAGACTCTTGCCCACAGCCTGGCTGTATTTATGATGGTGTGGCTTTTGGGCTCAGGCAGGATCACTCTGGGAGGATTTTCCGTGCTGTTGTCCAGTTTTGCCCTGCTGTCCGGCACCTTCTCACAGCTCTTTGACCATGGAGGAGAGATTCTGAAGACCGGAGCCATGTCGGAGGCCTTTTTTGCGCTGATGGATCTGGAAGTAAGGGACGGAACAGAGGATCTGACTCTGGATAAAGGGAGGGAGGCCGTGAGGCTGGAGGGAGTTTCCTACCGTTATCCAGGTTCGGAAGCCTATGCCCTGAGAGACATTTCTCTGTCCATAAAGACAGGGGAGAAAATCGCCATTGTGGGGGAGAACGGCGCGGGAAAGACCACCCTGGCGAAGCTGTTGTCGGGTTTTCTCCTGCCGTCAGAAGGACGGATGGAACTGGGAGGAATACCTCGGGAACAGCTTCGGGAGGAGGGGATCTTTGACTGGATCAGCGCCGTGTACCAGGAGTTTGGCCGCTATAAGCTTACTCTTGCACAGAATGTGATCCTGGGGGATACCGGGGCTGCAGAGGAAGGAGATTGCTCCGAAAATCCGGCGGGGAAGGCCGGGGACCGGGAAAACATCAGGATGGAGGAGGGATGTACTCCGGAAAATGTCGGGGCTGTGGGGAAGAAGGAGACTGCTCCTTGGGGAAGCGGCGGAAAAAGGATCCGGGAAGCCCTGGACTGGGCGGATCTTTTTCTGGAAGAGGACCCGGAACAGATGCTTCTGGGGCGGGAATTCGGCGGGAGGGAGCTGTCCGGAGGCCAGTGGCAGCGTCTCGCCCTGGCCAGAAGCTATTACCGGCGGCGTCCTGTACTTTTCTTTGACGAGCCCACTGCCGCCATTGATCCTCTGGAGGAGGCGGCGCTGTACGGGAAACTGGAGAAGCTTGCAGCCGGAAGAACACTTGTTTTAGTGACTCACAGGCTGGGGGCAGTACGCCAGGCGGATCGTATCCTTCTTCTGGAGGGCGGAAAGATTGCGGAGGCAGGAAGCTTTACACAGCTTATGGAGCGGAAAGGCCGGTTTTACCGCATCTGGAACGAGCAGACCAAATGGTATAAAGAGCGTAAAGAGTGATTGCGCCCGGTTCCCAGGTATGCTATATTGATAAAGGGCTGTGTGGCAGAAGAGGAGAGTGAGGAAGCCTGGATTCTGCAATGGGGGGTATACATGTGAAAAAACAGATTAAGATGCGGACATTTTCTGACAACTTGTATTTTCTGAAAATTCTGTGGAAATTTAATTCCAGATGGGTCATTCTGGGTTTTTTGGATCTCTTTATGCGGTATCTCTTCGGGGCCGCGGATATGGACAGGAGTTTTTCCCAGACGGCGGGATTTGTGGTTGTATCTCTGCTGGTGTTTTTCTGCGCCAGCGTCTTTCGGATCTGGCTGCAGGAGCGGTATGTGCCCAAGGCAGCTCCGGAGCTGAATGAGAAGCTGAACCGGATGCTTTTTGACAAGGCCGCCGGTGTGGACATTGCCTGCTATGAGGATGAGGCTTTTTATGATACATACACCAAGGCGGCTTCCCAGGCTGTGGAGAGGGCCCGGTCCGTGCTGTCGGATACTCCCAAGGTGTTTGCCTCTTTTTTCGCGTCGGCTTTTGTGGTGGGAACTCTTTTTTCCATCAACTGGGTGGCAGGCTTCTTTGCCTTTCTTCCCATGATCGGGAATTTCCTGTTCAGCAGGATTATCAATCGCATTGAGTACGAGCGGACTCTGGAGGGCACGCCCCAGGTGCGGCGTATGAACTATGTGAACCGTGTGCTGTACCTGCCCAGGTATGCCAAGGAGATCCGCATGACAGGGATCAAGAATGTACTGGACGACACGTATGAGACGGCCTACCAGGGACTGCAGGGCATCACCAGGAAATACTGGAAAAAGCTCTTTTGCCTGGGACTGTCCAGGGGTGTGCTCTGTTTCCCTTTGGTGTTCGAGGGCATGTGGCTTTTTGCGGCTTACTGTGCCATGGTGACAAAGTCCATTCTGGTGGGAGAGTTTGTGGTGCTGTTTAACGCCATTGTCAGCACCACCTGGATGCTCTCGGATCTCACCAACAGCATCTCCAGCACTTACCAGAATGGGCTCTACGTGCAGAAGCTGAAGGAATTTCTTGCCTACGAGTCCAAAATTCCCGAGGACTGGCAGGGGCTTCCGGCGCCGGAAAAGGTGGAGACCCTGGAGCTGAGGGATGTGTCCTTTCGGTATCCGGCCCAGGAGAAGGATGGGGCTTACGCCCTGTCCCATGTGAGCTGCACCTTTTACGCAGGCAGGCGCACGGCCCTGGTGGGGCACAATGGATCCGGCAAGAGCACGCTGATCAAGCTGCTGCTTCGGCTGTATGACCCTACGGAGGGGAGTATTCTTTTAAATGGCACGGACATCCGAAAATTCAACCTGCAGCAGTACCGGGGACTCATAGGCACCACCTTCCAGGACTTTGAGCTCTTTTCCATGAGTGTCCTGGAGAATGTGATTCTGGAGCGGCTGGAGACCCAGGAACAGCGGCGGGCAGCCATGGAGGCTCTGCGCAGAAGCGGCGCCCTGGAGGAGATGGAGAAGCTGGAAAAAGGCGTGGACACCATTCTTACCAGAGAGTTTGACCAGCAGGGGGCAGTGCTCTCCGGGGGCCAGGCCCAGAAGGTGGCAGTGGCCAGAAGTTTTGCTAAAAATGCGCCCATTGTCTTTCTGGACGAGCCCTCAAGCGCTCTGGATCCGATGGCGGAGTACCGCATGTATGAGACCATTATGGAGGTGTGCGGCGGGGAGCAGGACAGGATCGCGGTGATCATCTCCCACAGGCTTTCCTCGGCAGCCATGGCGGATACAGTATGCCTGCTGCAGGAAGGGAAGCTGAAGGAGCAGGGGACACATCTGGAACTGATGGAACAGGGAGGAATCTACGCGGATATGTTCCGGAAGCAGGCGGAGAGTTACCTGCAGGATGTGGAATCGTTTCCGGGAAAGGAGGGCCTATGTCCGAACAGAATATCACAGTAAAAAGGACCGTCTCCAACAACTGGTTCCTGTTGAAAATCGCCCTTCAGGAGGCTCCTCTTTACACCCTTCAGGAGCTCACCACCAGGGCCAGGCACAGGGTTATTGTGTTTATTGAGCATATCTATATGATTGGATATATTGTCAACTGCATCCAGTATGAGAGGCCCTTTACGGATGTGCTTTGGTTTGTGCTGGCTGTCTTTGTGGGTGTGACCCTGGTGGCCCAGGTGCTGCCCAACTATGTGGAGACAAGACTGAAACCCCTGTCCCTGGAGAAAATTCACCTTCGGATTCGGCGGGAGCTGTACCGGAAGGCGGCGCAGATCGATTTGAAAAATTATGATGATCCCGCCTATTATAATGAGTTTGTGTGGGCCATGGGAGAGGCCGCAGAGCGAACGGAACAGGTCATCGGCTCCTGCGCGGTTTTCATCGGTGAGATCGTGGGTATCCTGGTCACAGGGGCCTATGTGCTCACGCAGGATCCTCTCGGACTGGTGTTGACAGGAATTTCTGTGTTGGCGGTGCTGCTGCTGTCCAATCTCTACAATAAATACAGGCTTCAGTTTCAGGAAAAGATGAAGACGCTGGAGAGAAAGCGGGATTATATCAGCAGGGTGTTTTATCTGCCGGAGTACGCCAAAGAGCTGCGCTTGAGCCGACTGAAGCCGAAGCTGTATGAGGAATTTGCGGATACTTCCAGGCAGCTGCGGGAGATTGCCGCAAAGGAGACGAAAAGACTTGCGATTCTGTCTTTCTGCATGAATTACTGCTGCAGCACTTTTGTCTTTGAGGGAATCTATCTGATCTATCTGCTGTTCCAGGCCATTGTGCGGGGAGCCATCGGCTATGGCACCATGGTGACGCTGTACAACTCCTGTTACAGCCTCAGGGGCTGTTCCCAGAGCCTGGCCTGGGTGCTGACGCAGTTTCCCGAGCACGGGCGTTACATAGAGAAGATCCGCCATTTCCTGGAGTGCCCTGCCCAGATCTGCCAGGATGAAAAGGCGGAGCCTGTGAAGGGAGAATTTAAAGAACTCTCTCTGCAGAAAGTATCCTTCTCCTATCCTCAGGGCGAACAGGTGCTGAAGGAGATAAATCTGACCATCCGCAGGGGGGAGAAGATCGCTCTGGTGGGATACAACGGGGCGGGAAAGACCACTCTGGTGAAGCTGCTCATGCGGCTCTACGATGTGACTTCAGGGGAGATTACCCGCAACGGCAGGGACATCCGCAGGCTGAACCTCCAGGAATACAGAGGGCAGTATGCGGCCCTGTTCCAGGACTACCAGATGTTTGCCGCCACCCTGGGGGAGAATATTGTCATGGACAAGGTGCCTGTGGACCAGGAGAAGATCAAACCCTTGCTGCAAAAAAGTGGATTTGACAGAAAGTTTTCGGAGCTCTCCAGGGGATATGAGACGCCCCTCACGGGAGAATTTGAGGAGGATGGAGTCACATTCTCCGGCGGGGAGGCCCAGATGGTGGGGATCTGCAGAAGTCTCTATCAGGACAGTCAGATCGTGGTACTGGACGAGCCTTCCAGCGCGCTGGATCCCTTAAACGAGTACAATCTGAACCATACCATGATGAATCTGGACCGTGAGAAAACAGTGATCTTTATCTCTCACAGACTCTCAACCACCCGTCTGGCAGACAGGATATATATGCTGGAGGAAGGCCGGATTGTGGAGGAGGGTTCCCACAGGGAGCTTATGGAACTGGACGGAAAATATGCCGCCATGTTCCGGATGCAGATGGAGAAATACCGCTGAGAGGCCAGGAATGTGTTTCTGAAATGGAGGGAGAAAATGCCGCCAGTATATGTGATGATCAAACCGGCCTCGGGCCTGTGCAATATGAGATGCAGCTACTGTTTTTATGCGGACGAGATGGAAAAGCGCACCCAGAGTTCTTATGGAATCATGGAGGAGGAGACCCTGGAGTGTGTGGTCCGGGAGATTCTGGACTATGCGGAGGGGGAGTGCACCATCGCCTTCCAGGGCGGGGAACCCACGCTGGCGGGGCTGCCCTTTTTCCGCAGATGTCTGGAGCTGGAGAAGCAGTATAACAGGAAGCATGTGAGGATTTCCCATGCCCTCCAGACCAATGGCTATGGCCTGGATCAGGAGTGGTGTGAGTTTCTGGCCGGGAATCATTTCCTGGTGGGGCTGTCCCTGGACGGAACTCTGGCCACCCACGACGCCTGCCGGAAGGATGCGAAGGGGCAGGGAACTTATCTGAGGATTCTGAAGGCGGCGGAGATGCTGAAAAGGGCAGGGGCGGAGTTCAATATCCTCACAGTGGTGAACGCAAGAACAGCCCCCAAGATACGCCGCATCTATGAGCAGTACAAAAAACAGGGATTCCTCTGGCAGCAGTATATCGCCTGCCTGGATCCTCTGGGAGAACGGCGGGGAGAGCGGGACTACTCCCTGACCCCCAAGGTTTACGGGCAGTTTCTCATTGATCTGTTTGATCTGTGGTATCTGGATCTGAGGCAGGGCAGACAGCCCTTTATCAGGCAATTTGAGAACTATATCGGGATCCTGGCAGGCCGCATGCCGGAGTCCTGTGAGCAGAGGGGAACCTGCGGCATACAGCATGTGGTGGAGGCGGACGGCAGTGTCTATCCCTGCGATTTTTATGTGCTGGATCAGTACCGTCTGGGGAACCTGCGGGAGGACAATTTCGGTAGGCTCCAGGAGCGCCGGAAGGAGATTTGCTTTGTGGAGGATTCCTTTCAGCGGGGGGAAGAGTGCGGCAGCTGCCGGTATTTTCCTGTGTGCAGGGGCGGGTGCAGAAGGCACAGGGAACAGCAGGGGGGCGGCAATTATTTCTGCCAGTCCTACCGGATGTTCTTTGACGCCTGCCTGCCCAGGATGGCAGAGATTGCCCGCAGCATACGATAAAGAGTTTTGGGAAGTTGTTTTGGAAGAAGGGGAGGACCGTAGATGGCGGATCTGATGGGGAGCCTCAACGAAAGGCAGAGGGAAGCCGTTCTTGAGACGGAAGGGTATGTGAGAGTGATCGCCGGGGCGGGCAGCGGCAAGACAAAGCTTTTGGTGAGCCGCTATGCTTATCTGGTTCAGGATTACGGGATTGATTCCGCCAATATTCTCTGTGTGACTTTTACCAACAAGGCCGCCGGGGAGATGAAGAAAAGGATACGGGCTCTGATCGGGGAGGACAATGACGTCAGTCTTATCTGTACCTATCATGGTTTCTGTAACCGGCTGCTGCGGGAGAATCCGGAGAAACTTTTTCTGGACAGGCAGTTCCAGATCATAGATTCCCACCAGCAGAAGGTGGTTCTGGGAGAAATCTACCAGAAATATGAGTTGAAAATGGACTATGCCAGCTTTGAGTCGATATTGAAAAAGCTTGGGGCTGTGAAAAAGGATACGGAATACGTGCCAAGACTGTGCAACCCTGTTCCCTGCCAGATTCTTAAAGAGATAAAGGACCAGGACGACCGTATTATGGAAGAATTTCTGCAGAGACAGAAGGCCACCTACTCCCTGGACTTTCACGACCTGATCTGCTTTGCCATCTACCTTCTGGAGACCGATGAGGGGATCCGGGAAAAGTGGCAGGACCGGTTGAATTACATTATGGTGGACGAGTTTCAGGACAGCTCTTCTGTGGAGATGCGCCTGGTGGAAATTCTCTCCGGAAAGTATCAGAATATGATGATTGTGGGGGATCCTGACCAGAACATTTATGAGTGGCGGGGGTCGGATGTGAGGCTTCTGGTGGATTTTGACAAGGATCACGACCCTACCAGAACCATTATTCTCAATCAGAATTACAGATCCACACCTCAGATTCTGCAGTGTGCCAACGCGCTTATAGAGAAGAATGAGCTGCGGCTGAAGAAGGATCTGTTTACAAGAAATGAGGCGGGAGCGCCGGTGTTCCATTACCATTCCAAGGATGAGATCCAGGAGATGGAGGCGGTGGTTCAAAATATTAAACATCTGCGGGCCAGGGAGGGGATGCGGTACTCGGATTTTGCCATTATTTACCGGGCAAGTTTTCTGTCCCGCATGGCGGAGAAAAAGCTTGTGGAGAAAAATATTCCCTACGAAATTTTCGGCGGAGTCCGCTTTTACCAGAGGATGGAGATCCTGGATGTGCTGGCATATCTGAAGTTAATCGCCTATGATGATGATCTGTCCTTCAGGAGGGTGGCAAACACTCCCAGCCGAAGGTTTGGCCGGGCGAAGATGAATTATCTGGAGGCTGTCAGAAACGGCGGTCACAGAACTCTTTTTGCCGCTCTGGAGGAGCATCTGGAGGATAAAATTTTTCAGAACAGCGATATTGCCTCCTTTGTGCAGCTGATCCAGTCTCTGCGGACGAAATGCGGGCAGAAGCGGATCTCCGAGATTGTCAACCAGGTGACAAGGGATTCGGGCTATGAGGCTTATATCCGGGAGCTTGGGGATGAGGAGAGACTGGAAAATCTGGCGGAGTTTAAGCGCATTGCAAATGAGTTTGAACGGGAATTCGGGGAGAATCTGAGCCTGGATGAATTTCTGCAGCAGATTGCTCTTCAGTCCGGGGAGGAGAGGGATGAGGCAAAGGACACAGTGAAGCTTATGACCATCCATTCCTCCAAGGGTCTGGAATTTCCGGTGGTATTTGTTCTGGGGTTTTCGGAGGGGATCTTTCCCTCTGCCAAGACCCTGGGGGAGAGAAAAAAACTGGGTCTGGAAGAAGAGCGCAGGCTGTGCTATGTGGCCATTACCAGGGCGGAGAAGCACCTTTTCCTGATGGAATCCGAGGGCAGCACTCCCGGGGGGATCAAAAAACTGGTGTCCCGTTTCCTGGAGGAGATCGGGGAGAACAACTATACCAGAATAGGGCGGATCTCAGAGGACCTGAAACAGGAGAGCAGGGGGTATGCGGCAAAGCTGGACCGGGAGATTCAAATGGAAAGGCCGGCGGTCAGGAAGGCGGGAGATCAGGTGGAACACCATATCTTTGGAAAGGGAACCATCCTCTCTGTAGATGCCAAAAGGGGAAGCTATTCCATTCAGTTTGAGAAGGTAAAATTGCCCAGAAATATCTCCGCAGGCTATTTTTCCCAGGAACATTCAGCCCCGCCTCTCCAGAGAGAAGGCGGACCCCAGGAAGGAGCCGTGGCAGAACCCCAGCCCCAAAAGCAAGAACCGTCCGGTGTGGGACCGAAAGTGGAGGAGGCTCCCTCCAGCGTGACGCCGGAAGGGGAGGAGGGGGAGGAGAAAGCTCTTTCAGGCAGAACGCCGGAAGCGAAGAAGGGGCATCTCTCCGGTGAGACGCCGGGGACAGAGAGGAACAAGCCGGACAGGACCGATCTGCCGGCCACAACACCTGCTTGGAAGGAAGAGGAGCCTTCCGGATCAGAGGCCGGGGAAAAGACCCAGGAGTACAAGCCGGACGAATCCGAACAGGAGGAGTATGAAGCCGCCCGCCTGAGAGCGCTGAAGGAGAACAGCCCCAACCTGTGGAAGCGTCAGTCCGTACCCCATCAGGGATGGACCTGTGTGGGAGTGGAGGATCTGGGGGCGCCGGTGGGAATCTGTCAGATGTGCGGATACCAGATCATACGCTATGCCCATCAGATGGAACACCCTCAATATGCCGGTCTGTCGGTGGGATGCGTATGCGCAGGCAGAATGGAAGGGGACGTGGCGGGGGCAAAACGCCGGGAAGCGGAGTTCAAAAACAGGCAGGCAAGGCGGGTGAATTTCTTTAAGCGCCAGTGGAAACATTCCCAGAAAGGAAATGAGTATCTGAAGATAGACGGGCATGTGGCGGTGCTGTATCATCCGGCCAGGGCGGGAAATGTGTGGAAATATTCCATAGACAATGAATTCTGCAAGGCCGTGTATCCCACCAGGGAAAGGGCCCTGGCAGGAGTGTTTGACAGATTGGAACAGCTAAAAGGCAGAAAATGAGAGGAGAATAAAAAGGCGGGCATAAACTGCCCGTGGGGGGAGAAAGCAGTGGAAAACGACAGCAAAATACTTGGGAAAATCAAACTTGTTATGATTATCCTTGTGTGCATCCTTGCGGCACTTGTGATTGCAGGGATTATGTACGTGAGGGATTATTATCCTGCGGAAGATATGGTGCTGGCGGCTATGGCTTCGGACAGCGGGGCCACCGTGGAACAGATCAACGATAAGACAATGGTGTTTCTTCCTGCAGAGGGAGATCCTGTGGCAGGACTGATATTTTACCCCGGAGGAAAGGTGGAGTATACAGCCTATGCGCCCCTGCTCCATGCCCTGGCGCAGCAGGGGGTGCTCTGTGTGCTGGTGGAGATGCCCTTTAATCTGGCGGTGCTTGACGTGGATGCGGCGGAGGGAATCCAGGAAAAATTCCCTGAGATCCAGGACTGGTACATTGGCGGACATTCCCTGGGAGGTTCCATGGCCGCCAGCTATGTGGCGGAGCATCAGAAGGAGTACAGGGGCCTGGTTCTGCTGGCGGCGTATTCCACAGAGGATCTCAGCGGCTCCGGTTTGAAAGTGGTGTCCATATACGGCAGTAAGGACGAAGTGATGAACATGAAAAAGTACCAGGACAACCGGTCCAACCTTCCGGGGGATACCCGGGAATATGTGATAGAAGGAGGCTGTCATGCCCAGTTTGGCTGTTATGGAGTCCAGGAAGGGGACGGTATTCCGGCGCTCTCCGGGGAAGAGCAGCGCAGCAGCACTGTCCGGTTCATTGTGGATTCCATAAAATAAGAAAAATGGCACCAAATTGATGAATAGAAGATAGAAAAAAGGAGTCCCCATATGGCATTTGCGCATCTTCACGTCCACACAGAGTATTCTCTTCTGGACGGTTCCAACAAAATCAAAGAGTATGTGGCCCGTGTGAAGGAGCTGGGGATGGACAGCGCTGCCATCACAGACCACGGCGTCATGTACGGCGTCATTGACTTTTACCGGGAGGCCAGGGCGGCCGGCATCCGGCCCATTATCGGCTGTGAGGTCTATGTTGCGCCGGGGTCCCGGTTTGACAAGGAGTCCGGCGGGGGGGAGGACAGGTACTATCACCTGGTGCTGCTTGCGGAGAATAACACAGGTTATGCCAATCTGATGAAAATTGTCAGCAAGGGATTTACCGAAGGATACTACTATAAGCCCCGGGTGGATATGGAAGTGCTGGAGCACTACCACGAGGGCATTATTGCCCTCTCCGCCTGCCTGGCCGGGGAAGTGCAGCGGAATATTTCCAAGGGCCTGCCGGAGGAGGCCCGGAAAGCGGCCAGAAGGTACGAAGCCTGCTTTGGCAGGGGGAATTTCTTCCTGGAGCTCCAGGACCATGGATACCCGGAACAGAGGATGGTGAACCCGGAGCTTTTGAAAATGAGCCGGGAACTGGACATTCCCCTGGTGGCCACCAATGACGTCCACTACACGATGGCTGAGGACGCGGACGCCCACGATATTCTTCTGTGCATCCAGACCAACAAGAAACTGGCCGACCAGGACAGAATGCGCTACGAGGGGGGCCAGTTCTATGTGAAAAGCGAGGAGGAGATGAAGGAACTGTTCCCCTACGCCCTGGAGGCTCTGGAGAACACCCAGCGCATTGCCCAACGCTGTCAGGTGGAGATTGAGTTTGGGGTCTCCAAGCTGCCCAGATATCAGGTGCCGGAGGGGTATGATTCCTGGAGTTACCTGAACAAACTGTGCAGCGACGGTCTGGCTGAGCGCTACGGGGATGGGGATAAGCCTGCGGGGAACACAGGGCAGACTCTCCGGGAGAGGCTTGACTATGAACTTTCTGTCATTCAATCCATGGGGTTTGTGGACTATTTTCTGGTGGTGTGGGATTTTATCAATTATGCCAGGGGGAAGGACATTCCCGTGGGGCCGGGCAGGGGCTCCGCCGCAGGCAGCATTGTCTCCTACTGCTTAAAGATCACCAACATTGAGCCCATACGTTACAATCTGCTCTTTGAGCGTTTTCTGAATCCGGAGCGTGTGTCCATGCCGGATATCGACGTGGATTTTTGCTTTAACCGCCGGCAGGAAGTCATTGACTATGTGAGTGAGAAATACGGCGCCGAGAAGGTGGTACAGATTGTCACCTTTGGAACCCTTGCAGCCAAGAATGTGATCCGGGATGTGGGCCGGGTGCTGGATCTGCCCTATGCCCTGTTTGACTCCATCGCCAAGATGGTGCCCAGCGAGCAGAACAAACCTGTCTCCCTGGACAAGGCTCTGGAGATGAATCCGGAGATGCGGAAACAGTACAAGGAGGACGAGCAGGTGCGCCACCTTCTGGACATGTGCAGACGTCTGGAGGGGCTGCCCAGGCACTCGGGCATGCACGCGGCGGGAGTGGTAATCTGCCCGGAGGAGGCGGATGAGTTTGTGCCCCTGTCCCGGGGGAGCAACGGCGCCATCACCACCCAGTTTACCATGACCACCCTGGAGGAGCTGGGGCTTTTAAAGATGGATTTCCTGGGGCTGAGAACCCTGACGGTGATCCACGACGCGGTGGAGTATGTGAAACAGTCCACCGGGAAAACCATCGACATTGAACACCTGGACTACGGGGATCCCCAGGTGTACGCCTCCATCAGCACAGGAAGGACCGACGGCATCTTTCAGCTGGAGAGCGGAGGCATGCGGAATTTCATGAAGGAGCTTCGGCCCCGGACCCTGGAGGACATTATTGACGGAATCTCCCTCTACCGTCCGGGCCCCATGGACTCCATACCCAAGTACATCCGGGGCAGAACCGACAGCAGCGCCATCACTTACTCCTGCCCGGAGCTGGAACCCATTCTGGCCCCCACCTACGGATGCATTATCTACCAGGAGCAGGTGATGCAGATTGTCCGGGATCTGGGCGGATACACCATGGGGCGCAGCGACCTGGTGCGCCGGGCCATGAGCAAGAAAAAACATGCCGTCATGGAGAAGGAGCGGACCAATTTTATCCATGGCAATCCCCAGGAGGGGGTGCCCGGGTGCGGTGCACGGGGTATTGGGGAAAAAGTGGCAAACGGCATTTTCGACGATATGATAGATTTTGCAGAATACGCCTTCAACAAGTCCCACGCGGCGGGCTATGCGGTGGTGGCCTACCAGACCGCCTATCTAAAGCACTATCATCCCGTAGAATTCATGGCGGCCCTGATGACTTCGGTTATAGACAGCCCCAAGAAAGTGTCCGAGTACATTCTCACCTGCCGGAACATGGGGATTGCTCTGCTGCCTCCGAATATCAACCAGGGGGCGGGGGGATTTTCTGTCTCCGGCGACAGCATCCGCTATGCCCTCACGGCCATCAAGGGAGTGGGCTGGGCGCCCATTGAAAACATTGTGGAGGAGAGGGAGCAGAGGGGGCCTTTTACCAGCCTGAAGGACTTTATCACCCGCACCACCAACAAGGAAGTGAGCAAGAGGGCGGTGGAGAGCTTTATCAAGGCAGGGGCTCTGGACGGCCTGGGAGGCACCCGGAAACAGTATATGAGCGTGTATGTGCAGTTCATAGACCAGGCCGGAAAGGACAAGAAGAACAACCTGGCCGGACAGTTGTCCCTCTTTGACATTGCGGAGGATTCCCAGAAGGAAGAATTTGAGATCCGCCTGCCGGATGTGGGGGAATATCCCAAGGAGATGCTTCTGGCTTTTGAGAAAGAGGTTCTGGGCATCTATCTGAGCGGACATCCCCTGGAGGCCTACCAGCAGCTGTGGCAGAAACACATCACCCACACCACCAGCGATTTTGCCCTGGATCAGGAGACCGGGGAGGTGCAGGCCCAGGATCAGGACTTGGCTGTGGTGGGGGGAATGATCGCAGACCGGACCATTAAGTACACCAGAAATGACAAGGTGATGGCGTTTCTGAGCCTGGAGGATCTGGTGGGGAATGTGGAGGTGGTGGTCTTTCCAAAGGATTACGAGCGGTACAGCGCCCTGCTTGTGGAGGAGGGCAAAGTCTTTATCAAAGGGCGGGTGAGCCTGGAGGAGGACAAGGACGGGAAGCTGATCTTCGAGCAGGCGGTCTCTTTTGAGGACGCCGCCGGGGCAGGGCAGGGACCGCTGTTTGGGAAGCGGTATAACAGCAGGGACAGATACAATGCCGCCGGACAGGACAGGAAAGGCGGCCAGGGAGCATCCCAGGGGGCCAAAAAGGTCCCCAAAGGGATCTGGATCCAGTTTCCAAATGGGGAGAACTATGCCGCCAGGGAGCAGGAACTTTTCAGCGCAGTGGAAGGGAATGCCGGAAATGACGACATTGTGATCTACTTAAAGGACACCAGGGCCTATAAGACCCTGCCTCCCCAGAGGAGAGTGAAGGCGGCTCCGGAACTTTTGCAGAAACTGGAGGGTATTTTTGGAAGGGAAAATGTAAAATTCCGTTAAAATTTCCGGCGGCAGCTATTGAAAACCGTATGAAAATGGATTAAAATGGTAACAGTTCAATGTCCTGTCTGAACTGTTACTTAAAATGGTGCCTGGATAGTAAGGACATGTCTATAAATAACTTGCTAAAAATGTTAAGGAGGTTTGACAATGGCCAACGAATTGAAGACTATTGCTGTTTTGACAAGCGGAGGGGATGCGCCGGGCATGAACGCTGCCATCCGCGCAGTGGTCCGTACCGCTATCTATAGAGGGCTGAAGGTCAAGGGAATTAAGAAGGGTTACAACGGTCTGCTGAATGAGGATATTATCGACATGGAGCCCCGGCACGTGTCCGACATCATCCAGCGGGGAGGTACGGTTCTGGGCACGGCCAGGTGCCTGGAGTTCAAGAAGCCGGAGTATCAGCAGAAGGGCGCGGAAATCTGTGAGAAACATGGGATAGACGGTATTGTCGTGATTGGCGGCGACGGCTCCTACAGGGGAGCCAGGGCTCTGTCCAGACTGGGAATCAATGCCATAGGCATTCCCGGCACAATCGACCTGGACATTGCCTGCACAGAGTACACCATTGGTTTTGACACTGCGGTCAACACCGCCATGCAGGCCATTGACAAGGTGAAGGACACTTCCTCCTCCCATGAGCGTTGCAGTATCATTGAGGTTATGGGAAGGCATGCGGGGTATATTGCACTCTGGTGCGGTGTCGCCAACGGCGCGGAGGATATTCTGCTTCCGGAGAATTATGATTACAATGAGCAGGAAATTATCAACCATATTATTGCCAGCCGCAAGAAGGGCAAGATACATCATCTGATCATCAACGCAGAGGGCATCGGCCACTCCACCTCCATGGCCAGGAGAATCGAGGCGGCCACAGGGATTGAGACCAGGGCCACCATCCTGGGCTACATGCAGAGGGGAGGCAGCCCCACTGCCACCGACCGTTACTATGCGTCCATTATGGGGGCCTATGCGGTGGACGCCATGCTGGAGGGGAAGACCAACCGTGTGGTGGGCTACAGGTTCGGAGAATTTACGGACTTCGACATTGAGGAGGCTCTGATGATGCAGAAGGGCATTGACAGATATCAGTACGAAGTGGCAAGAATGCTCACCATTTAAACACAGAATCAAAAAACCGGGCAGGGAGTTTTATCCCTGGCCGGTTTTTTTGATTCTGTTTATTTGTAGACACTTCCTTATGACCATTGTACCAAGCTTTAAGAAATATTTAACAATTTCAAATGTGTATTTTCTGTCTGGCCGTCAATACTGGATATTTAAAGGGAGTTTGGCTGGATACGGGGGGTTTGACCTGTTTTACCCAGGGGGGTTGACATTTTCCGTAACATCTGCTATGCTAACTTCGTAACAAATTTAACAACTTCGTAATATATTCTAAACAATGTGGAATATTTATCAGGAAGCTGAGATTTGTTTTGGTGAGATAGTTCGGGGAAGGATGCCGGACTATGGAACGGATGCCTGCCTTGGCAGGCAAGGAGGTGCAGACATGAAAAAATACAGAAAGCTGCCTGCTGCGATACTGGGATTTGGTTTTTTTCTCATTCTGGGGCTGCAGCAGTGTATGACTGTCCAGGCTGGAGGGGACGATTATCTGGAACAGCTGCGCGGAGGCGTGGCGTCGGTTCTGACCCCTGTCTCATCCAACCCGGTTGATACGGTAAATGCCACGGCGAAAGAATTGAACCTGGACCTGTGGACGGAGACGGAAGAAGAGCCTGAGAGCAGGCTTGTGATGGCAAATGTCAAAAGTGCCCTGAATGTCAGGAGCGAGGCCAATGAGTCTTCGGAGAAAGTGGGAATGCTCTACAAGGACTGCGGAGGCACCATTCTTGAGAGGAAGGACGGCTGGACCAGGCTGCAGTCGGGCAATATTATCGGCTGGGCCTCGGATGAGTATCTGCTCTTTGGGGATGAAGCCCGGGATCTTGCCAACGATGTGGGCAAGATGGTGGCCACCATCAGCACGGAAACCCTCCGGGTGAGGAGTGCTCCCAGTGCGGATTCGGATACCTGCGGGCTGCTGCCCCAGGGAGAGATTGTGGAAGTCCTGGACGAGCGGGAGGACGGATGGATCTGTGTGGACTATGAAGGCACGGACGGTTATGTATCTTCCGATTATGTAGCTCTGAATTTCCTGATCGACGAGGGAGAGACAGTGGAGGAGATCCAGGCCAGGGAGGAGAAGGCGGAAGAGTCTAAACGTCATGTGAACTACGGCGAATACACCGCCGATGCGGACACCAGGATGCTGCTTGCGGCGCTGATTCAGTGCGAGGCGGGAGGAGAGAGCTATGAAGGCCAGGTTGCCGTGGGGGCGGTTGTGATGAACCGTGTCAGAAGCGGGGCTTATCCGGACTCCATCCACGGTGTCATCTATGCTTCGGGTCAGTTCACCCCGGCCATGACGGGCAAGCTCAACAGGGTGTACGAGGCCGGCAATATCTATCCCAGCTGTATCAAAGCCGCAGAGGAGGCTCTTGCGGGAGTGTCCAATGTGGGCGACAGAACCCACTTCCGCCGCAACAACGGTCGGGAAGGGCTGGTGATAGGAAACCATGTCTTCTATTAATATGGCCGGATTTGGGCTGTAGCGGTAAACCAGGCTGCGGCGGCCAAACGGGAAAGTTTCACAGGAATCGACAGGAAGGGCGGGCGTGCTGCGGAAAAGGCAGTGCGCCTGCCTTTTTCCTGTGAAAAAAGTTAGAAATCCATTGCCCAAAGGGTATTTTTATAGTAAAATCATATAAGAAGGGAGGGATTGAATGAGCGAGATTATGATTTTCTGGCTTGTACTGCTGATTCTGTGCATAGCCGTTGAAGCGCTGACCATGGGGCTGACCACAATCTGGTTCGCAGGCGGAGCACTGGTGGCGATTCTGGCTTCCCTGCTGCAGCTGCCGGTCTTTATGCAGGTGATCCTGTTTTTTATTGTGTCCCTGCTGCTGCTGTTTTTTACCAGACCCCTGGCGGTGAAGTATTTCAACAAGGATCGGGTGAAGACAAATGTGGAGAGCATGGTGGGACGCCAGGCCATAGTTACCGGTGACATTGACAATGTCCAGAGTTCGGGACAGGTGACGGTGGGCGGACAGGAATGGAGCGCCCGCAGCTGTGACGACAATGTCCGGATCCTGGAGGGTACGGTGGTGACTGTGACTGCGGTGAGCGGAGTCAAGCTGATAGTAAGACCGGGGGGACGCCCGGGCGGGCAGCAGGCTGCACCGGAGACCGCCGTCAGCAGCGAAGGAACTGCTTTGAGATAAAGTGGTAACGGTTCAGTGCCCTGTCTGAACTGTTGCATAAAGTGTGCGTACTGTCACTTATACAGTACAGAAAGAGGTGGAAATGGAACCGATTATTTTGTTGGCTGCGTTGGTGGCGATTATTCTGGTGATCGCAGTGTCCTGCTTAAAGATTGTGCCCCAGGCCCAGGCCTATGTGATTGAGCGTCTGGGCGCCTACCAGGGGACCTGGTCCGTGGGCTTCCACATCAAGGTTCCTTTTGTGGATAAGGTGGCCAGAAGGGTGAACCTGAAGGAGCAGGTGGCGGATTTCCCGCCCCAGCCCGTTATCACCAAGGACAACGTGACCATGCGCATCGACACCGTGGTTTTCTATCAGATCACGGATCCCAAGCTGTTCACCTACGGGGTGGAGAATCCCATGATGGCCATTGAAAACCTTACGGCCACCACCCTTCGGAATATCATCGGCGACCTGGAGCTGGATCAGACCCTCACAAGCAGGGAGACCATCAACACCAAGATGCGGGCGGCGCTGGATCTGGCCACGGATCCCTGGGGCATCAAGGTCAACAGGGTGGAGCTGAAGAACATTATGCCCCCTGCGGAGATCCAGAACGCCATGGAGAGGCAGATGAAGGCAGAGCGCGAGAGGCGGGAGGCAGTGACCAGGGCAGAAGGCGAGAAGAAGGCCAAGATCCTGGAGGCGGAGGGCGCCAAGGAATCCGCCATCCTTCGGGCTGAGGCAGATAAGCAGTCCGCCATTCTCCGGGCCGAGGCGGAGAAGGAGAAGATGATTCGGGAGGCGGAAGGTGAGGCGGAGGCCATTCTGAAGGTGCAGCAGGCCAATGCGGACGGTATCCGGATGCTGAAGGAGGCAGGCGCCGACGAGGCGGTGCTGAAGATCAAGAGTCTGGAGGCCTTTGAGAAGGTGGCGGACGGCCAGGCTACCACCATCCTTCTTCCCGCGGAGCTTCAGGGCATTGCAAGTCTTGCCTCCGCGTGGAAGGAATCCGGAAAGAAATCCTGACACAGTCCTGCCGGGAAGGCAGACTGGCAGCAGGAGATCAAAACATTCCAGGGGAAAGACCGGCCGGCCTTGTGACAGGGCCGGCCGGCGGCGTATCAGGAGCTGCCGCCCAATAAAATGATATGAGAATGGCATGGGGAAAGGGAAGGATAAGAGCATGAATCTTAAAGGACGTGATTTTTTAAAGCTGTTGGATTTTACTGCGGAAGAGATTTTCTATCTGGTGGACCTGGCTGCAAAGCTGAAGGAGAAGAAAAAGAAGGGAGTGCCCATGGACTCACTGCGTGGGAAAAATGTGGCGCTGATTTTTGAGAAGACAAGCACCCGCACCAGGTGCTCTTTTGAGGTGGCGGCCCATGACCTGGGAATGGGAACCACCTACCTGGACCCTTCCGCCTCCCAGATTGGGAAGAAGGAGAGCATAGCGGATACGGCAAGGGTTCTCTCGGGTATGTTTGAGGGAATCGAGTACCGGGGCTACGGCCAGGAGATTGTGGAGGAACTGGCGGAGTACGCCAGTGTGCCTGTCTGGAACGGGCTTACCAATGAATTCCATCCCACCCAGATGCTGGCGGATCTGCTGACCATCCAGGAGCATTTTGGCCGTATCCGGGGGATCCGGCTGGCCTATATGGGGGATGCCCGCTATAATATGGGAAACTCCCTTATGGTGGCCTGCGCCAGGACAGGAATGCACTTTACCGCCTGTACTTCCCAAAAATATTTTCCGGATCCTGTGCTTGTGGAACAGTGCAGGGAGATAGCCGCAGCAGCCGGGGGAAGTATTACTCTCACGGAGGATGCCCTGGCAGGAACCAAAGGGGCGGATGTGGTCTACACCGACGTGTGGGTGTCCATGGGGGAGCCCAAGGAGATCTGGGAGGAGCGCATCAGGGAGCTGTCCCCCTACCGGGTGGACAGAGGGATTATGGAAAATGCAGGGGAGGGAGCGGTGTTTATGCACTGCCTGCCCGCCTTCCACGACCTGAAGACGGAGACCGGCGCCCAGATTGAAAAGAGCTTTGGAATCCGCGAGATGGAGGTAACGGATGAAGTGTTTGAGTCCTCACAGTCCCTGGTGTTTCAGGAGGCGGAGAACCGCATGCACACCATCAAGGCGGTGATGCTGGCCACTCTGGCAGGGGAGGACTGAGCTTTTTCTAACGTGTGGTTAATTGGCGGGGGTTATACTGGTACCCAGCGAGTGAAACACAGCGGTACTTTTTTGGGCCAAAGGGCAGGGCGGAAATGGAACTGAGATTATGAAAGCAAAAATACTGGCGCTTCTGCGGGAGCGGGGAGATTATGTGTCCGGGCAGGAGCTCTGCGAGCAGTTTGGGGTGTCCCGCACGGCGGTCTGGAAGGCCGTGGGACAGTTGAAAAAAGAGGGTTACAGCATAGAGGCGACGCCAAACAGAGGCTATCTTCTGGCGCCTGAGAGCGAGGTCTACGGGCAGCATGAGCTGTGCAGCCGCATGGGCACCAAATGGGCAGGGAGAAGGGTGGTATTTTACGAAACTCTTCCCTCCACCAATCTGCAGGCCAAGCTTGACGCGGAGAACGGGGCCGGGGAAGGCACCCTGATTGTGGCGGACACTCAGACTGCAGGGAGGGGCCGCAGGGGCAGATCCTGGAGCAGCCCCGGAGGAAAAAATGTGTATTTTACCCTGATCTTAAAGCCGGATTTCGACCCGGAAAAAGCCGCCTGCGTGGCCCTGGTGATGGGACTTGCGGTGGCGGAGGGCATAGAGAAAGCCTGCGGCGTGCAGGCGGGCATCAAATGGCCCAACGACATTGTGGTGCAGGGGAAAAAGGTCTGCGGGATCCTGGCGGAGATGAGTGTGGAACAGGATTTCATCCACTATATTGTGGTGGGAGTGGGAATCAATGTGAAGGAGCAGGAATTTGCGCCGGAACTTGCAGACCGCGCCACCAGCCTCTGGCAGGAGTGCGGCCGGAATGTGTCCAGGGCCCGGCTGGTGACGGAGGTTATGGGGGCCTTTGAGGCCTGTTATGAGGAGTTTCTAAGGGATGGATTTGCAGGAAAAATCATGGAGCGCTACAATGGTCTTCTGGTGAACCGGAACAGGGAGGTGCTGGTTCTGGATCCCCAGGGGGAATTTCGGGGAATCTCCCGGGGAGTCAATGAGGAAGGTCTGCTCCTGGTGGAACGGGAGGAGGGCTCTGTGGTGGAAGTGTATGCGGGAGAGGTGTCCGTGAGGGGCATCTACGGTTATGTGTAGGTGGGTGGAATGGAGAGCGGAAAGACAGTGCTGTGCGGCGCTAACGCCTATGAGATGAAATACTATTTTAACGAGAGTTTCAGCAATATTCCGGAGTCCGTGAAGGAGGAACTGCACATACTGTGCGTGCTCTTTACAGAGGAGGTGGGCGGTGTGTTCACCATTGCCTTTGAGGAGGACGGGAATGTGGTGCTGGAGACCAACGCGGACGACGACGATATCTATTATGATGAGATCACCAGCGGCCTGATGGTGTCCCAGGTCAGAAGGCATAGACAGGAGCTTTTTGAGACATTGCGGCTGTATTACCGGGTTTTTGTGCTGAAAGAAGATGGGGCGGCCTGTCTGGGGGAAGAGGAATGAGTCTCCGGCGGCGTGTCACTTAGACAGATTCCCCGGCTGGGTTTGTCCGGGGCTGACAGGGAGGTAGGACGGTTGATTCTGGTAATTGATGTGGGCAATACAAATATGACCCTTGGGGTGTATGAGGGGGAGGAGCTGAAGGCGACTTTCCGTATCATGACCAAGATGCCCAGGACATCCGATGAGTACGGAGTCCTGATCACGCAGCTTCTGGAGCACAGGGGGATAGAGGCGGAGAAACTGGAGGGGTCCATTGTGGCCAGTGTGGTTCCGGATGTGATGCACGCCCTGATGGGCGCTCTGGCCAGGTACACAGGTACCCGGCCCATGAACGTGGGGCCGGGGGTGAAGACGGGCATCCGCATTGTGACGGAGGACCCAAGAGCCATCGGCGCAGACCGCATTGTGGACGCCGTGGCGGCGTATGTGAAGTACGGCGGTCCTGTGCTGGTGCTGGATTTCGGCACAGCCACCACCTATGACCTGATTACGGAGTCGGGGGAGTTTGCAGCGGGCATCACCGCCCCGGGCATCCGTATCAGCTCAGAGGCGCTGTGGGCCCAGGCGGCAAAGCTGCCGGAGATTGAGATCCGCAAGCCAAGGTCCATTCTGGCACAGGAGACCATCAGCAGCATGCAGGCGGGGATTGTCTACGGGCAGATCGGCCAGACAGAGTATATTGTCCGCAAGGTTCGGGAGGAGAGCAGGATCCGGAATCTGAAGGTGGTGGCCACAGGGGGACTGGGCAGGCTGATTGCGGAGGAGACGGACGCCATTGACATTTATGACAGCTCTCTTACCCTGGACGGGCTGCGGATTGTATATGAAAAAAACAAAAGGTGAGGACATATGGATAAACTGGAGATCGGCGGTGTGACTCTGGAAAACCGTGTTATATTGGCTCCCATGGCAGGTGTGACCGACCTGCCATTTCGTTTGCTGTGCAGAAGGCAGGGAGCGGGGCTGGTGTGCATGGAGATGGTCAGCGCGAAAGCGGTATATTACAGAAATAAAAATACGGAAACCCTTCTGGCGGTCCACCCCCAGGAGGGGCCGGTGTCCCTGCAGCTGTTCGGCTCGGATCCGGAAGTCCTTGCGGACACGGCAGGGCGTCTGGAGGAGGGGCCTTATACTTTTCTGGATTTCAACATGGGCTGTCCCGTGCCCAAGGTGGTGAACAATGGGGAGGGTTCCGCTCTGATGAAGGATCCCAGGCGGGTGGAGCAAATCCTCACGGCCCTGGTGAAGGCGGTGCGCCGTCCTGTGACGGTAAAGATTCGCAAGGGTTTTGACCAGGCTCACTGCAACGGGGTGGAGATTGCCAGGATTGCCGAGGCCTGCGGGGCGGCTGCGGTGGCGGTGCACGGGCGGACCAGGGAGCAGTATTACAGCGGCCGCGCGGACTGGGACATTATCCGCCGGGTGAAGGAGGCGGTAAAGATACCGGTGATCGGCAACGGGGATGTGGACAGTCCCCAGGCGGCTGCAGAGATGCTGGAGACCACCGGCTGCGACGGGGTTATGATCGGCAGGGCGGCCCAGGGAAATCCCTGGATCTTTCGGGATACGGTGGAATTCCTGGAGACGGGGCGCATGCCGGAGGCCCCCGGGGCAGAGGAGAAGAGGCGGATGGTCCTGGAACACGCGGAGCTGATGTGCCAGTGGAAGGGGGAGTACACCGCGGTGCGGGAGATGAGAAAGCACCTGGCCTGGTATACGGCAGGGATGCCCCACTCCGCCCGTTTCCGGGGGGAGATCAATTCCATGAACACAATGGAGGAGCTGAGGGCGGGGGTGGAGACTATTTTCCGCTGAGGCCGCATATATTTTGTCCATGGACACCATTGTATTTTTCTATAAAAAAAGAGGGGCCGGGAGGCCCTGGGCGGAGCCGGTGGGGCTGAAAACTTATATGCTGATCCGGGTTCCCATGGATATGGGGGAGGAGTGGCCGGGCAGGAAAGGGTGTGGCGGGACGGCGGAGGATTCCCGCCCCGGGGCCTGTCGCAGTCTGGAGGAACCGCCGGGCGGCAGGAGTATTTTTGGCCGGCTGTGGGCGGCGCTGCCCCATCCCCTGAGGAAGCTTTGGCAGCGGCGCAGGGACAGGGTCCGGCAGCGGCAGGAGGAGAGGGAGGCTTTGGAGAGGGAAGCCCTCATGAGAGAGTCCATGGAAGGGCTGTCCCGGGAAATTGCGGAACTGGCGGGGGAGGACGGGAACTGTTATGCCGTGTACGAGGACAGTCTGGAAAGGAAGGTTTCCCCTCTGTGGAAGGAGTATTTTCAGGCGCCCCGGTTCCAGGGCTATACCCGGCGGTTCTGGGTGGAGCTGCTGATGGAGGAGGCTGTGTGGCCCCGTTTTGTGGTTCTGGGGACGGCGGAATGTCTTCCTGAGGTGATGGAAAAGTATGCCCACAGGATGAAGAGTCTCAGCTGGATCCTTCCGGAGGGAAGCTGTGACCTGGCGCTGCAGGATTTTGTGGAGGATTTTTACTTGGAATACGGGCTGGCGGTGACGATTAAGACATTTCATCCTGTCTCATCTGCGCCCTGGCGCAGGGAAGGGGCCCTGGCGGCGGGGTTTCTGGCGGGGGGACCTCCAGCCAGCATTCTGGACTTTACCGGAGAGCCCTGTCTGCTGCTTCCGGCGGCGGAGGGGAGTGTGTGGCTGGATATGATGTCCATGGAGGAGAAAAAAAGGCGGATTGAGGCCAAGGGGGCCGGGATCGCTTATTTTTCCCTGAAGGAGAAGTGGCGGCGGGCACAAAAACGGTGCAGTGGTCCTGTACTGCCTTGACACTGTAAGGAAAAGTGGGTATAATACGGGAGATTGCATCATGCATTCAGGACGGCAGGGGCGGGCTCTTGGCAGCGGAGCTTCTGCCGAGGCTCCCACAGTGGAATGGGGGCATATTTATCAGTGTGGAACAGAAAGGTGTCAGAAGTATGCGTGAGAAGAAAAATATCCTGACCTATGAGGGACTCAGGAAATATGAGGATGAACTGCATGAACTGAAAGTCGTGAAACGCCAGGAAGTCGCTCAGAAGATCAAGGAAGCCAGGGAGCAGGGCGATCTGTCCGAGAATGCCGAGTATGACGCGGCCAAGGACGAACAGCGCGACATTGAGGCCAGAATAGAGGAACTGGAAAAAATTCTGAAAAACGCCGAAGTTGTGGTGGAGGACGAGGTTGACCTGGACAAGATCAACATTGGCTGTGTGGTCAGGCTTCTGGACATTGAGTACAGTGAGGAGCTGGAGTACAAAATTGTGGGTTCCACAGAGGCGGACAGTTTAAAGGGCAGGATCTCCAACGAGAGCCCTGTGGGAAAGGCGCTGATCGGCTGCAAGGTGGGGGACAATGTGGATGTGGAGACCGCCGCAGGGGTGTTCAGCTACAAGGTTCTGGAGATCCAGAGAAGCAGATAGCGTGAAAGTTCCGGAGCATGTTGGAAGGTTCAGACATGCTCCGGGCAGCGGGTTCCAGGGATTGAGTAAATACGGATAGGAAGAGGTATATTATGCATTGGTCGGACAAGATTGCTGACAAGGTCATTCAGAGAAACCCGGACAAGGAGGAATATGTGTGCGCGGCGGGCATCAGCCCCTCGGGCTCCATCCATATCGGAAATTTCAGGGATATCGCCACAAGCCTGTTTGTGGTGAAAGCCCTGGAGAGAAGGGGGAAAAAGGCAAAGCTTCTGTTCTCCTGGGACGAGTATGACAGGATCAGGAAAATCCCTGTGAATGTGGCCCGGGCTAACAGCGATATGGAAAAATATATCGGAACCTCTTACGCGGATGCTCCCAACCCTTTCGGCACGGAAGAAAAGACTTATGCGGAGTATTTCGAGAGAGAGTTTGAGGCATCCATTGCCAGGTTCGGCATCAAAATGGATTACAGATACCAGGCTCAGATGAACAGGAGCGGTAAATATAAGGATTATGTCATAGAGGCCCTGCAGAAGCGGGGGGAGATCTTTGACATTCTGGACAGTTTCAGAACCCAGGACGCCCAGGAGGGAGAGCGGGAGGCGTACTATCCTGTGAGCATCTACTGCCCTGAATGCGGCAGGGATACCACGAAGATCACGGCGCTCTCGGAGGACTGTACCAGGGCGGACTATGTGTGCAAATGCGGTCACAGGGGTGTGCATGACTTCCGCACAGACTATAACTGCAAGCTGGCCTGGAAGATTGACTGGCCCATGCGCTGGAAGTATGAGCAGGTGGACTTTGAGCCCGGCGGAAAGGACCACGCCAGCCCCGGGGGCAGCTATGAGACCAGCAAGGTTATCGCGGAGAAGATATTCCAGATCCAGGCTCCTCTCTTCCAGGGCTATGAGTTTATCGGCATCAAGGGTTCCACAGGTAAAATGTCAGGCTCCACAGGGCTGAATCTGACGCCGGATACATTGTTAAAGATCTATCAGCCGGAGATTATTCTGTGGCTCTATGCAAAGTCGGAGCCCAACAAGGCTTTTGACTTCTGCTTTGACGATGGGATTCTGAGGCAGTATTTTGAGTTCGACAGGCAGTACAAGAGCTGGCTGGAGGGAACCGCCGACGAACATGTGCAGGATATTATGAAGAGCTGCCTGATGTTTGAGGAGAAGATCAAACTGGTGCCCATGTCCCATCTGGTGCAGCTGGGGTCCATTGTGGACTTTAATGTGGAAATGCTGGAGACTGTGTTTGCCAAGATCGGGACGCCTTATAAATATGAAGACTTCAAGGACAGGCTGGATCTTGCCAGGTACTGGCTTGAGAACTGCTCCCCTGAAAATGCCAACAAACTGTGCCCTGTGAGGAACTGGGAGGTGTACAGGGGGCTGGACGAGAAGGAGAAGGAGGCTGTGAGCCTGCTTCACCAGGAGCTCTCCCAGAATACGTACACCCTGGAGGAGCTGAACACGGAACTGTATGAGATCCCCAAGAAGATCTACGGATATGAGGCGGAAAATCTCAAGGGGCTCCAGGGAACATTTTTCAAAAATGTATACCGGCTGCTGCTGAACAAGGAAAAGGGGCCCAGGCTCTACCTGTTCCTGTATGCCATAGAGAAGGAGCAGTACCTTGGCCTTCTGGACTTCTCCACACCGGTCACGGAGGAGGAAGAGAGAGCCATGGCAGCGCCTGTGGAGCCGGAGGAAGTCCAGGAACCGGAGCGGAAGGTGGAGTACGGAGATCCGGACCCTGTGGAGCCCGTGGGGGAGGAGATTTCCCTGGAGGAGTTCAGGAAAATCGACCTGAGAGTGTGCAGGGTGCTGAAGTGTGTGGAGATCCGGAAGGCCCACAGCTGTTATAAGATCACACTCTTTGACGGAATCCAGGAGAGGGTCATTGTATCCACCCTGAAGAAGTACTATAAGCCGGAGGAGCTTATCGGCAGGAAGATTATTGTGGTGGCCAACCTGAAGCCCGCCAGGCTTATGGGGGTCACAAGCCAGGGCATGCTGCTTGCAGCCACCAACAATGCCTGCGGCTGCCAGGTGGTGTTTGTGGATGATTCTGTGCCGGAAGGTACCAGGATCTGCTGATTTCCAGGCCATTTGTTAAGGTATGTCTGGAACCGCAGAGTGCGGTTTCGGACATACCTTTTGTAAATTTAGGAAGGATATATCTGATTTTCGCAGGCTTCCGAAAAGCTTGGTCGTTACTGGAAAAAATAAAGAGGCACAGACCGGGCATGTCTGCCAGTCATCTCCCGTGGGGGAGCCGAATATGTATCTATAGACAGCAGCTGTATGCCCCTATGGTCCGGGCGGCAGCGAGAAGCTGAGAGGAGCTTATATGAAGGTAGTGGTTTTGGCAGGGGGGCTCAGTGCCGAAAGGGATGTATCCCTCAGCTCGGGGAGCATGATCTACAGGGCTCTGAGAGAAAACGGGCACCGGGCGGTACTTCTGGATGTGTATCTGGGATACCCGGAGGACCCGGAAGGAATCTTTGAGCGGGAGACGGAATGGGATGCCGGCGTGGGTGTTGTGGGGAAGAAGGAGCCGGATCTGGAGGCCGTGAAAGCTCTGCGGACAGATGGGGGAAGGAGCTTTTTCGGCCCCCATGTGCTGGAGATCTGCCAGCGGGCGGACTGTGTGTTCCTGGCCCTGCACGGGGCCTGCGGGGAGGACGGCAGGATCCAGGCCTGCCTGGAACTGCTGGGGATCCCCTACACGGGGGCGGGCCCTGTGGGGTCCTGCCTGGCAATGGACAAAGGTCTGACAAAGGACATTTTCCGGGTATACGGCATTCCCACACCTGGAGGTATTCGGCTGAAAAAGGGCCAGGATGGGGTGAAAATCCCATATCCCTGTATTGTAAAAGCATGCTGCAGCGGCTCCAGCATAGGGGTATGCAGGGCCGGCAATGGCCAGGAGTATGAGAGGGCAAAAGAGGAGGCGTTCCTGTACGGGGAGGAAGTGATTGTGGAGGAATACATCCAGGGCAGGGAGTTCTCCGTGGGGGTTATGGATGGGAAGGCACTGCCGGTGATAGAGATGGCGCCCAGGGAGGGATTCTACGATTACAGGAACAAGTACCAGGCGGGGACCACAGTGGAGACCTGCCCTGCGGAGATTTCCCAGGAAAAAGGTCGGGAAATGCAGGAGATTTCAGAGCGTGTGTTCCGGATTCTGAGACTGGAGGGCTATGCGCGCATGGACTTTGTCATGAGCAGGAAAGAGGAAGTATTCTGCCTGGAGGCCAACACTCTGCCGGGGATGACACCCACTTCCCTGCTGCCCCAGGAGGCGGCAGCGGCAGGGATGGACTTTGGGCAGCTTTGTGAAAAAATTCTGCGGATGGCTCTGGAGCGCAGGGCGTAAAGCGCTGAAAACGGCAGCAAGAACAAAATAAAAGGTGGAGATTTAACATGATGAATCTGACAATCAGCGAGATAGTGCAGGCCTGTTCCGGCAGGTTTGTGCCCGGCGGAGAAGAGGAGGACGGCAGCAGGCAGGTCAGCTGTGTGGTCATCGACTCCCGGCAGGTGGAACCCCAGGGGGTATTTATCGCCGTGGAGGGAGAGAGGGTGGACGGACATAAGTTTGTCTCCCAGGTGTTTGCCCAGGGAGCGGCCCTGGCGGTGGTACAGAAAGGGCCGCAGCAGGTGGAGGAAGCCTGGGGCAGCCCGGCCCAGGGATGGGGCAGCTACATTTTGGTGAAGGATACTCTTCAGGCCCTGCGGGACATTGCGGAGGCCTACCGGAGGAAACTTACCGTAAAAGTCGTAGGTATTACCGGAAGTGTGGGAAAGACCAGCACCAAGGAATTTGTGGCGGGAGTTCTCTCCCAAAAGTACAGGATACTGAAGACGGAGGGGAATCTGAACAATGAGATTGGGGTTCCTCTGACTCTGCTGCGGATCCGCCCTGAGCATGAGGCGGCTGTGGTGGAGATGGGCATCAGTGATTTTGGGGAGATGCACAGGCTTAGCAAGATGGCCCGGCCGGATATCTGCGTGCTGACCAATATCGGCCAGAGCCACCTGAACAATCTGAAGGACAGGGAGGGCATTCTGAGGGCCAAGTCGGAGATTTTCGACTATATGGCCAAGGACGGAGAGATCTGCCTGAACGCTGAGGATGACAAACTTTCTGCACTGAAGGAGATCCAGGGACATAAGCCGCATTTTTTTGGTCTGGGGAAAAATGCCCTGGAAGAAGTCTCGGTGGTGGATATTGTGGGCAGAGGGCTCTCTGGCAGTGACGCGGTACTGCGCAGGCCGGAGGGGGAATTTGAGGTTCATATTCCCCTGCCGGGCCTGCACATGGCCTTGAACACGGCTGCCGCGGCCTGTGTGGCAGGGCTGTTGGGCCTCACCGGAGAAGAGACGGCTGTTGGAGTCGGCAGTGTTCAGGCTGTCAGCGGGCGGACCAACATTCTCCGTCTGTCCCGGCACACTGTAATAGACGACTGCTATAATGCCAATCCTGCATCGGTGCACGCGGCTCTTGACCTGCTTGCCCTGGCGGAAGGAGAAAAAGTGGCGATTCTGGGGGATATGCTGAACCTGGGAGAGAATTCCAACAGGTATCATAAAGAGGTGGGGGTCCATGCGGCACAGTCGGGTGTGAGTCATCTGATCTGTGTGGGGGAGGAGTCCCGGCACATCTGTCAGGGAGCGGCTGACAGCGCCAGGAAAATTGGAAGAGTGTCTCATTTTCCGGATGTGGAGGCTCTGGTGGAAGCGTTGGAGCGAAATCTGGGGGTTCTGGTTCCGGAGGGAAGCACCATACTGGTGAAGGCCTCCCACGATATAGGATTTGCCAAAGCGCTGGACTTTTTGAGGAAAGTTTCGGAGGACGGCCAATCTTAGGAAAATCTTAACCTTATTTTGCCCGATATATGAGAAAATAAAAATAATAAGTAATGTAATGGGGTACGGTATGGACGAAAAGATACTGGTGGCGGAGGACGAGAAAGAGATTGCAGATCTTGTTGCGCTGTACCTGGAAAATGAAGGATTTCAGGTGGTAAAATGTTATACGGGGGCGGAAGCACTCCGGGCTGTGGACCGGCATACCCTGGAACTGGCGGTTCTGGACATTATGATGCCGGAGGTAAGCGGCCTGGAAGTCTGCCGCCGCATCAGGGAGAAACACAATTATCCGATTATTATGCTGACGGCCAAAGGGGAAGAGATGGACAAGATTACCGGACTGGCTCTGGGGGCGGACGACTATATGACAAAACCATTTCTGCCCCTGGAGCTGGTGGCCAGGGTGAAGGCCCAGCTGCGCCGGTACAAGAGATACAATACAGGATCGGTCCAGGAGGATGTGCTGGAGATTTCCGGTCTGACCCTCAACATCGGCAGCCATGAGTGCTTCTTAAATGAAAAACCCTTAAATCTGACCCCCACAGAGTTTTCTATCCTGCGCATTCTCTGCCAGCGCAGAGGACAGGTGGTCAGCGCGGAGGAACTTTTCCACCTGATCTGGGAGGATGAATACTACACCAAGAACAATAACACTATCACAGTACACATACGTCATCTGCGGGAGAAGATGGGAGATTCTTTTGAAAATCCCCAGTATATCAAGACTGTCTGGGGATGCGGCTACAAGATCTGAAGAGGAGACAGGGTGAAAGCGGGAAAAAAGGCATTAAAGCTATTGGTGACGGTTCTGCTTCTGGCAGGCGGGCTTGTGTTGTGCAGGCTGCTCTATCTGCTCTTTGACAGGGTAATGAACGGGTTTGTGGTGGACTGGTTTGAAGAGAACTACGTCCTGGAGGAGTGGGTGGTGCTGAGTTCTTCCGGTGAGGGGTTCTATCAGAAGAGCATCAAATGGTGGAAGGTCAAAAGGCTGCTTCTGGAGACTTTTTCCGTATCGGTGGTCCTGGGGATTGTCGTTACAAGGATGGTTTCCCTGCTGTATGCATCAAGGCAGGAGAAGAAGGTGCTTGGAGCTGTGGGGGAGAAGATTGGGGATTTCATGCATCAGTCCCGGGAGGCATCGGAGGTATTTCCTAAGGAGTACGCGCCGGTAACAATACAGATGGCTCAGATTAAGGCCAACATGGAACGCCAGGAACGGATGCTGAAGGAAGAAGCGGCCAGAAAGAGCGATCTGATCACTTATCTGGCCCATGACTTGAAGACTCCCCTTACCTCTGTGATTGGATACCTGAGCCTGCTGGATGAGGCGGCGGACATGCCTGCGGAGCAGAGGGAGAAATATGTGCATGTGGCCCTGGACAAGGCCCTGCGGCTGGAGCGGCTGATCAATGAGTTTTTTGACATCACCCGCTATAATCTGCAGCAGATTGTGCTGGAGAAGGAGAGCGTGGATCTTTCCTTTCTGCTGGTGCAGCTGACGGATGAGTTCTATCCCATTCTCAGCGCCCATGGGAACAGGGTCAGGCTTGACCTGGGGCATGGGGAAGGCGTCACAGTCTATGGGGACGCGGAAAAGCTTGCCAGGGTGTTTAACAATATCCTGAAAAATGCTGTTGCCTACAGCTATCCGGACACAGAGATCCAGGTGAGGCTGGAGGAGGCGGGGGGAAAAGTAAAGCTCTTTTTTTCCAACCAGGGCAGGACAATTCCTCACCAGAAACTGGAGCTTCTTTTTGAGAAGTTCTTCCGCCTGGACGATGCCCGGGCCACCAATACAGGCGGGGCGGGACTGGGGCTTGCCATCGCCAGGGAGATTGTCACCCTTCACGGGGGCGCTATCAGGGCGGACAGCCGGAACGAGGTGACAACCTTTACTGTGGAGCTGCCAGGTAATGGAAGCTGAGTTTTTGTCCGGCTCAAAAATATTCTTTCTTCAGCTGGAAATACCGCTCCGATATGATTCCCCCTACGTAGCTGCCCAGGTTTTTCCGGGCAGCCCGGTCCATTTCGTTCAGGTAGATGGGCTTTTCAAATTCTATCACCACCGTGGCTCTCTTGATCCTGGGCAGATGGTCTTCCCATACGCTGGCAGAGTTTACAATGGTCATGGGAACCACGGGAACCCCTCCTTTTTCTGCGATCTTAAAACTGCCGTCCCGGAAGGGAAGGAAAGTGTCATTTACCTTGTTGCGGGTGCCTTCCGGAAAAATGCACAGGGATACTCCGTTTTTTACTTCTTCCACGCCGGTGAGGATGGTCTTGAGTCCTTCTTTGATATTGTCCCTGTCCAGGAAGAGACAGTGAATGTTCTTCATCCAGCTGCTCAACAGGGGCCACCGGTTCATTTCCTTCTTGGAGACATAGCCTGTGACGCCGGGAAAAAGCGTGTAACTCAGGACGATGTCAAAGTAGCTGCGGTGGTTGCCCACGAACAGTGCAGCGCCATCCTGGGGCAGGTTTTCCTGGCCCTGCACAATGACTTTGGCGCCGGCCAGGACGGTGACACAGCGGAAAGCCCAGGATATGATTGCCTTTGAACTTCGGTCTCTGAGTTCGGGGCTGCGCTTTCCTATGACCCATTCCACCAGCAGAACGGGGATGCTCAGGATCAGGAAGAGAAATAAAAATAGGACCACTAAAAGCAGACGTACCATGACTTTAACCTCTCGTATTATTGATTCTGCCCAAAAGCACCGGGGGCAGGGCAGTCTTATTTTAGCATATAAATTCCAAACTGTACATAGAATAAATCAAAACAAAAAAGACAGGGGACAACATAGTGAAAAAAATACGGACAGCTCTGCTGCTGTGGGGGATTTTTGCTGCCATAGTGCTGTCGGTGGGAGGCTGCACCATGCTGAGTGAGGAGAAGATCAAGCTGAGAGATCTGGACTTTACGGTGCTTGGGGAGGAAAAGATACCGGAACAGCTGCGGTCCATCATTGATGAAAAGAAGGGCGCAGCTTTTCAGATTACCTATACGGACAATGCCAGTCTGTACATATGTGTGGGCTATGGGGAGCAGGAGACAGGGGGATACAGTATTGCGGTGAATGAACTGTACCTGACAGAGACGGACATTATCGTCAACACCAGCCTTCTTGGGCCGGATCCTTCGGAGAAGAACAATAAGACGCCTTCATATCCCTATATTGTGATTAAGACGGAATTCCTGGAGCAGACGGTGACATTTGAGTAATGCGTGGGTTTATGTTTCCGGGAGGCTTCTGCCACAAAGGCTTGCTTTTGCAGCCGGGTCCATGTTACACTGAGAAGAAAAGCGTGGAGGAGTGGAGGGATAATATGCTGCTGATACAGAATGCTCATGTGATAGATCCGGCTTCAGGCAGGTCGGAGGAGTGCGATATCCTGGTGCAGGGGGAGAGGATTGCCCAAATAGGAAAAAGTCTTCCGGCGCCGGAGGGAGAATGCGGGATCATTGATGCCCGGGGGCTTGTGGCGGCCCCGGGTCTGGTGGACGTGCATGTGCATTTCAGGGAACCGGGATTCACTTATAAGGAGGATATTCACACAGGTGCCGCCGCCGCTGCCAGGGGAGGTTTTACCACTGTGGTGATGATGGCCAACACAAAGCCGGCCATAGACAACAGGGAGACTCTGGCATATGTACTGGAGAAGGGAAGGCGCACGGGCATCCATGTGCTCTCCTGTGCCAGTGTGACTGTGGGACTTGGGGGCAGAGAGCTGACTTCCATGGAGGAACTGGCGGAGCTTGGGGCGGCGGGCTTTACCGATGACGGAATCCCGCTTCTGGAGGAAAGTCTGGTGCGCAGGGCCATGGAGAGGGCGGCGGCGCTGGATAAACCGGTGAGCCTGCACGAGGAGGATCCCGGGCTTATAGAGAACAACGGCATCCACAGAGGAAAAGCCAGCGAGTATTTCCAGATGGGAGGTTCCCCCAGGGAGGCCGAGATCAGCCTGGTGGAGCGGGATCTGAGACTTGCCCTGGAGACAGGGGCCAGGGTCAACATACAGCATATCAGCGCCAGGGAATCGGTGGAATTGCTGCGGCAGGCAAAAAAACAGGGCGCCGCCGTCCATGGGGAGGCGACACCCCACCATTTCACCCTTACCCAGGAGGCTGCCATCCGGTACGGCACACTGGCAAAGATGAACCCTCCCCTGCGGGAGGAGGCGGACCGTCAGGCCATTATCCAGGGATTGGCGGACGGTACCATTGACATGATTGCCACCGACCATGCCCCCCATGCCCCCTGGGAGAAGGACAGGCCTGTGGCCCAGGCTCCCAGCGGCATTATCGGACTGGAGACAGCCCTGCCCCTGGCCATTACCGGCCTGGTGGATACAGGCTGCCTTTCCATGGAACAGCTGATTGGTCTTATGAGCACCAACCCTGCCAGACTTTATGGCCTGGATGCGGGGTATCTTGCCCAGGGCGGTCCGGCGGACATTGTGCTTCTGGATCCTGGTGCGGAGGTGGTGCCCGGGGAGTATGCCTCCCGGTCTTCCAACACGCCGTTTACAGGATGGCGTCTGAGGGGCAGGGTGGTAAAGACCATAGCCTCCGGCAGGGTGGTCTACTGTAACGGTTGCGGGAATGTGTTTTGAGACCTGTAAATCCCGCAGAATTGCACAGAGGGCAGACACCTAACTCTGCCGAAGTCCTGCCCCAGGGCTGCCCTGGACAGGGGTCATTTCTGGAACAGATCCCACTCTTTCAGGATGGCGTCCTTGTCCTTGAGCCCCTGCCGGTAGGCCATGTTTGTGTGGAATGCGATCATCTCGAGATCGGAAGAGCACACGTCTGAACTCCAGTCAC
>CAJUNZ010000006.1 GCA_910587755.1 uncultured Acetatifactor sp.
GGGTGGGGGAAAAGCCGGAAACGTTGGAAACAGTAGGCTTACCTATCACCATAAAAGGGGAGAATTTAAGCCTGGAGGCATTTCAGAGGAACTAAGAACATAAAAGGGTCATTGCCGGCGAGAATAAACTATCTAATAAAGGAGATAACAAAATGCTGTGTAATAAAAAAGAAAATGAGTTTCGGACAAAAACAATGCTGAAGACAGTGCTCTCCATGTTAGTCCTTGGGACAGTTCTGATGACAGGCTGCGGCAAGGGGGAGGAGGACACAGAGCAGGAGAGCGGTCAGAGACAGGAGGCTTTGGACGCCGCAGGGGAAGCGGGCACGGCGGAGCCCATTGTCTTTAAAGGCGAGGACATGGAAGGAAATGTCGTATCCTCCTCTGTGTTTTCGGAGGCTAAGCTTACCATGATCAATGTCTGGGCAACTTACTGCGGTCCTTGCCTGAGGGAAATGCCGGAACTGGGGGAGTTGGCTGGAGAGTATGACGCCAAAGAGTTTCAGCTGATCGGGATTGTGAGTGATATGATGGATGGTGTGGAGCAGGAAGAGTTTGACATGGTCGTTGAACTGATAGAGCAGACAGGGGCTTCCTATACCCATATGCTTTTAAACGAATCCCTGCGTGATGCTTTTTTGACAGACGTCACCGCGGTGCCTACCACTTTCTTTGTGGATGAGAACGGAGTGGTTCTGGATGTGGTTGTGGGGGCCATGGGAAAGGACGACTGGAAGGAGAAAATTGATGAACTTTTGGAAGACCTGTAAAGGGTATGCCTGCCTTCTGGGGATGTTTGCCGGTGTTCTGTTTCTGGGCCTGGGCGTCTGGCAGGGGCAGCATGAGGATATCTGGAAGAAAGCGGTTATGATCTGCCTGGAATGTATCGGAATCGGATAGGGCAGATAAAAGAGGGCATAAAATTATGAAAAAATTAAGGCTGGGAGTACAGCTTATTTTTACCATTGTAACAAACGGTTATGTCTATGGATTTCTCCAGGGAAAAATATACCAGGGAAATCTGAAATATGTCTGTGTTCCGGGGCTGAACTGCTATTCCTGCCCCGGAGCTGTTGGTTCCTGTCCCCTGGGAGCGCTCCAGGCTCTGCTGAACCAGAGAGGATTCCAGGTTCCCTTCGGGGCGCTGGGATTCCTCTTTTTATTTGGCAGCTTTCTGGGGAGATTTGTCTGCGGGTGGCTCTGTCCTTTTGGGCTGGTGCAGGATCTTCTACATAAAATTCCCCTGTTCCGGAAGCGGAAAAGACTGCCGTTTCACCGGGTTCTGAAATACGGAAAATATGTGGTTCTGGTTCTGTTGGTCTTTGTGGGATCCTCCTTTCTCTTTGGCGGTTTCGCCAAGTTTCCTGCCTTCTGCAAATTCCTCTGTCCTTCCGGTACGCTGCTGGGCGCACTGCCGCTGCTGGGGAGCAATGAGGTCCTGCGCAGCCAGGCGGGGGGCCTGTTTTTCTGGAAGCTTGGGGTGCTGCTCTTCCTGCTTTTGCTCTCGGTGAAAGTCTATCGTCCGTTCTGCCAGTACCTCTGTCCTCTGGGAGCCATATACGGGTGGTTTAACCGTTTCAGCCTGGTGCAGATTCACTGGGAGGAAGAGAGATGTACTTCCTGCGGGGCCTGTGAAAGAGCCTGTCCTGTGGGCCTGGCGGTGGAGGAGATTTCCCGTTCGCCGGAGTGTATTCGCTGCGGCAGATGCGTGGGAGCCTGCCCGGGAAAGTGCCTGCACTTTTCGGCGATAGTCCGCCGGGAGCAGGAGCAGCCCGGGGGCCGGGACAATTGCACCGAAATTAATAATTCTTAAGAAACAAATGCAGATTTTGTGCTATAATGTTAAAACAGAAGATGTAAATGTATTTGCCGAAAAAGAGACGAAAGACGAGATGTGACAGCAATGATGGTTTTATGGGGCAGTCTTGCAGGGCTGTTGATGTACCTGGAGTTGGTCTACCATTTTGTGGGGTTTGGGTGGGAAGAGTTTCGGCCGGCATATCCGGCGGCGCTGATTTTTGCCTGGACAGGGGTGGAGACATTGTTGATCGGCGCCCTTCGGGGGCGGATCAAGAGAGTATGTTTTGTTTTGGCGGTTTGTTTTCCGGTGGTGTGGACAGGAGCTCAGATAGTATATCTGCGGATCTTCAGACAGCCTCTTCTGTGGGAGGCGGTAGTCCGGGGAGGCGGGGACGCACTGGCGAATTATTGGAGGGAGGCGCTGGCAGGAATTCTGGGAGCGCTGCCTTTTCTGATTCTGCTGGTGCTTCCGGCGGTGCTGCTGGGGCTGATTTTAAAAAGGCGGGGATGGAGCCCGCCGGATCTCTCCCCGGGACAGATGATCAAGACGGCGGCGGCAGCCACCGCCTGTATGGCGGCTGGCGCCATGGTGATGGAAGTGGGCAAAAGCGCCGACGCGGAATATTATGAGGATTATCATGAGTTCTACGATCCTCTGACGGTGGCCAGAACCATGGGGGTGCTGTCCATGCTGCAGCGGGATACGGTCCAGGAGGCGGCGGAGCTGATGGAGACCGTGGTCGGCGTGGAGATGGCGTGGAATGGTTCGGAGGGGGCTGTGGGAAGCGGAGCCGGTACGCCTGGTTATCATCTTGCGGGTGGGTTTTCCGGCCCCATGGTGCAGGTGGCAGACCGGTTCCAGGAAGATATGGCCGGAAAGAGCACAGGCCAGGCCGGAGAGGACACAGGCCAGGCCGGAAAGAGCCCAGGCCAGGCCGGAGAGAACACGGGCCAGGCCGGAGAGGACACAGGTCAGATACCGGGTGAGAGTCCAGGCCAGGCCGGGAATGTTACACAGCCGTCTCATCCCCAGGCGTTTTCCCTGGATTATGTGCAGCTGCACGCTCTGGCTGAAAATGACCATCAGACCTGGCTTGCGGACTATATGGAGGGTCAGGTTCCTGTAAACTCCAACGAGTACACAGGGAAGTTCCAGGGGTACAACCTGATTTTCCTTACCGCGGAAGGATTTTCCACCTATGCCATCGACCCGGAGCTGACTCCCACCCTGTACCGCTTAAGTCACAGCGGTTTTGTGTTTGAGAATTACTATGTGCCCCTGTGGCAGACAAGCACCAGCGACGGGGAGTACATCAACTGTACAGGCCTGATTCCCGACGGGCAGTACAGCATGCGCAAAAGCGCGGACAACAATATGGCCTATACGCTGCCGCGGTTTTTTGCAGAGGAGGGTGTATCCTCTTTTGCCTACCACAACAACAGCCTCACTTATTATGACAGGTATTTGACGCACCCCAACCTGGGCTATGATTTTAAGGCCTGCAGGCTGGGGGAACTGTCGGAAGAGGAGTGGGGGGACAAGATATTTCCCATGGAGCACCCCAATGCGTGGCCGGCTTCGGATCTGGAGATGATGCAGGGCACCATGTCGGAGTACCTGAACCTGGAGCGGTTCCATGTGTACTATATGACGGTTTCGGGACATATGAACTATGATTTTTCCGGCAATGCCATGTCAGGCAAGAACAGAGAGGCTGTGGCGGAGCTTCCCCTGTCGGAAAATGCCCGGGCTTATCTGGCCTGCAACATTGAACTGGACAAAGCTCTGGAGTATATGCTGGAACAGCTGAAAGAGGCAGGGCAGCTGGAGAGAACGGTGATCTGTCTCAGCGCCGACCACTATCCCTATGGCATGACGGAGGAACAGTACGAGGAACTGGCGGGGAAATCTCTCAAAGAGGGGCTGGACCAGTATCGAAGCAGCCTGATCCTGTGGAATGCGGGCATGGAGGAGGAATCTGTTCACATTACAAAAGCCTGCGGTTCCATGGATATTCTTCCCACGCTGCTGAACCTGTTTGGGTTTTCCTATGACTCAAGAATGTATGCAGGCCGGGATATCTTTTCCGACAGGGAGGGGATGGTTATCTTCAATGACCGCAGTTTTGTGACGGACGCCCTTGTGTACAGAAAGGGAAAGGATCCCATCTGGCTTCAGGACGAGTTCGGCAGCTGGATCGTTCCTCAGGAGGGCAGAGAGGATTATCTGGCGGAAAGGAAGAAGGAAGTAAAGGACCGGTATCAGTTCAGCGCATACATCCTTCAGGAGAATTATTATGAGGATGTATTCCAGGCTGTACAGCCCATGGGAGAGCCTGGGAAATCTTGACTTTCGCAGGACAGCGCTGCCTATTTATGGGTAATGGATTTTTCCCTTGACATATGAATTTATTTGGATTAAAGTGTGTAAAGAATCTGAAAATCAGGAAATACAGTGGAATTCCGCTATATTTTATCATAAAAAAGCGGAATGATACTGGGAAGATTTAAATGTATCAGAAATTTATCTATGCAGGGCATTGTGCATGAGCACCTTGTGGGTTTTTGGAAAGCATAGAAAGAGAAGCATGTAGACATGTGTGAAGAAATGAGAATTTTTTGAGTTTCTTCCATATGTAAGGAAGAAAGGGGTTTCTGATGGAAAAAGTATCCAGTGATGCTCCTGAAGACAGCAGGGAGAGCAGTTCTGAAAAAGAGAAGGAGGAAAATATGTCCGGCCCGGAAGGGAAGGCAGAATCTGATGTCAGCCCAACCGGAAAAGACAAACCTGAGGATAACACAGCCAGAAAGGACAAACCTGAGGACAGCCAGGCTGGAAAAGACAAACCTGAGGACAGCCAGGCTGGAAAAGATAAACCTGAGGACAACACAGCTGGAAAGGACAAGCCCGAGGACCTCGCTGCTGATAACAGCGACACCGAAAACAGCGCTGCCGGCCCTGCGAAGCCGTCCGGAAAATCCAGGGTGCTGATCTTTTGTCTGATCTTCTTCCCGCTGTTGCTGCTGCTGGGGGCAGGGGGGCTGTACTTTATCGACAGCCTGGCTTATAATGTCTGCAGGGTGGAGGCTGGCGTGCAGGTATCCCCGGGAGATTTTCTGAAATATGAGGACGAGGAGGCTGTATTTGCTCCGGACAGCGCTCCCTTTGACATTACCTGCCCAGGGGAGTACCTGGTGAAGATAAAAAGTGGATTTTTTACCCACAGTTGCAGGCTTATTGTCCAGGACACCATTCCTCCCACAGGGGATCCGGTGCAGGTTCAGGCCCAGATGGGGGGATCCTGCGAGCCGGGGGAGTTTGTGGCAAACATTGCGGACGCCACGGAGGTTGCGGTGTCCTTTGTGGAGGAGCCGGACTACACAATATCCGGGGTTCAGCCTGTGCGGATTCTTCTGGAGGATATGGGGCACAACCAGACCATAATAGAGTCCCAGCTCTTTATCACCCAGGTGGTGGAGCAGGTGACGGTGGAAGTGGGCCAGGAGGCCCCGGGTCTGGAAAGCTTTGTGGTGGCAGGCCAGGAGGCGGCTTTTGTGACGGATCTGGGGGAGATCGACTTCTCAGTGCTGGGTGAGTATCCGGTGGAAGTGCAGGTGGACGGTCAGGTATACCAGTCCCGGCTGCAGGTGGTGGACACTGTTCCGCCCCAGGCGGAGGTTCAGGATGTGGAAGGGTATGTTCTGGCCCCCAGAAGCGTGGAAGAGTTCGTCGTCCGGGTGGAGGATGCCACGGAGGTGACGGCGGCTTTCCGCCAGGAGCCGGATCTGACTCATACAGGTGTCCAGGAGGTGGAGATCGTCTTCACTGACGCCGGGAACAATGAGACGGTCCTGCAGGCGAAGCTGACTTTGAAGGAGGACACAGAGCCCCCTGTGATCCAGGGAGCCAAAGATATCAGCATCTTTGTGGGGGACAGCGTCTCCTACCGGAAAAATGTCTCCGTGGCGGACAACTGTCCCCAGGGGGTGGAGCTGGAGGTGGACTCCAGCGGTGTGAATCTGAAGGAGGCAGGGGTGTACCCTGTGATTTACACGGCCCGGGACCTGGCGGGCAATACTTCCAGCGTCACAGTGAATCTCACAGTGAAGGACAGAACCTTCAACGGGGAGGAAGTGTATGCCATGGCGGATACTGTTCTGGCGGAGATTCTCACAGAGGGAATGACCCCTCTGGAGAAGGTGACGGCCATCTACGACTATGTAAAAGGCCATGTGGCCTATGTGAGCCACTCGGAGAAGGGGGACTGGCTGAAAGCCGCCTATCAGGGGCTGTCCGAGGGCAAGGGGGACTGCTATACCTACGCCAACACCTCCAAGCTTCTGCTCACCAGGGCCGGCATCCAGAATATGGACATCGCCAAGATTCCTGCCAAGTCCAACCATGTGTGGAACCTGGTGGACATCGGGGACGGGTGGTATCATTTTGACACATGTCCCAGAAGGGGGTTGACGGAAAAGATTCTCATGTGGACGGACGAGCAGCTTATGGAGTATTCCGACAGCCACAACAAGTCCCACAACTATGACCATTCCGCTTACCCGGAAGTCAATTAACCCAAACCAGAAAAATCAAAAAATGAAATAGAAATAAAATATAATCAATTTAAAACGGGTGAAATGCATGCAGACAAATATTCTTGACTATCTGAACCAGACTGCGGCCCTGAAGCCGGACAAGACCGCATTTGCGGACGACCGGGACGCTCTCACCTTCGGGCAGCTTCAGGCCCAGCGGGGGGCCGTGGGCACCTGGCTCCACCAGAAAGGCGTTTACCGGGAACCGGTGGTGGTCTATATGAACCGGCATCCCAAGGAGGTGGCGGCCTTTTACGGGGTGGTCACGGGAGGGTGCTTTTACGTCCCGGTGGACGAGGAGATGCCCAAAGGAAGAATCCAGCTGATCCTGAATACAGTGGGCGCCAGGGTTATCATCTGTGACGCCGCCACAAAAAAGACGGCTGAGGCCCTGGACTTCCAGGGGGACATTGTCCTGTACGACGAGATCAGCCGGACGCCTCCGGATCAGGAGGCCCTGCAGTCCATTCGCGACCGGGCCATTGACACGGATCTGGTCTATATTATGTTTACCTCCGGATCCACAGGAGTGCCCAAAGGAGTGGCCGTGTGCCACCGGTCCCTGATCGACTATATTGAGCAGCTCTCGGCGGTGATGGAGTTTAACGAGGAGACTGTATTTGGAAACCAGACCCCCCTTCACTTTGACGCCAGCCTGAAGGAAGTGTACCCCACCCTGAAGTTCGGCGCCACCACTTACCTGATTCCCAAGAATCTGTTTATGTTCCCGGTGAAGCTGGTGGAATTTTTGAACCAGAAGAGGGTGAACACCATCTGCTGGGTGGTATCCGCCCTGACCATGGTATCCGCCTTCGGGGCTTTTAAGACAGCGGTGCCGGAGTACCTGCGGACCATCGCCTTCGGCGGGGAGGTCTTTCCGGTGAAACAGTACCAGAAGTGGAAGGCGGCGCTGCCGGAGGCTAAGTTTGTGAATCTATACGGCCCCACCGAGGGAACCGGCGTGTGCTGCTATTACCAGGTGGACAGGGAGTTCGGACCTGACGAGGTGATCCCCATCGGCCATTCCTTCCCCAACAAGGAGATCCTGCTGATCAATGACAGGAACCAGCGGGCGGCCCAGGGGGAGGTGGGAGAGATCTGTATCAGGGGCGCCTCCCTGGCCCTGGGCTATTACAACAACCCCGAGAAGACCGGCGAAGCCTTTGTCCAGAATCCTCTCAACACCGCCTACCCTGAGCGGATCTACCGCACCGGGGATCTGGGCCGGTACAATGAAAGGGGAGAGCTTCAGTTTGTGTCCCGGAAGGACTATCAGATCAAGCATATGGGACACAGGATTGAGCTGGGGGAGATTGAGGCCAATGTAAATGCCCTGGAGGAGGTTAAGACGGCAGGGTGCATCTACGACAAGGCCAGGGATAAGATCCTGCTGTACTATGAGGGGGAGATGGAGGAAAAGCTGGTGGCGGCGGCCCTGAAGGACAGGCTTCCCCGGTATATGATCCCCAACCACATCTGCAGGCTTGAGCGGATGCCCCTGACGGCCAACGGCAAAGTGGACCGTGTGACACTGAAAAGCAATTACCAGGAAGGAAAGGAAAAATAATCATGGAAGAATTACTGGAGATTTTAAACGACCTGCACCCGGATGTGGACTTTGAGACCTGCGACAGCCTTATTGACGACAAAATTCTGGATTCCTTTGACATTGTGACCATTATCGCGGAGGTCAACGACAGGTTTGACGTGACCATCTCCGCGGAGAAGATCACCCCGGAGAATTTCAACTCTGCGGAGGCTCTCTACG
Organism: uncultured Acetatifactor sp.; assembly: GCA_910587755.1. GTDB lineage: Bacteria > Bacillota > Clostridia > Lachnospirales > Lachnospiraceae > Acetatifactor. The sequence goes on from CAJUNZ010000006.1 coordinate 8,165, forward strand.
CCCTGATCCAGGAACTGGAGGATGAGGACTAAAGCATGCTCCTGACATCATATGAGTTTCTGGGCTTTCTGGCGGTGCTGCTTGTGCTGTACTACCTGGTTCCCAGGGGGTTCCAGTGGAAGCTGCTTCTGGCTGCCAGCTACCTGTTCTATTTTGTGGCAGGGCCTCTTTTTCCGCTCTATATCCTTGTGACCACGGCCACCACCTATCTGGTCTCCTGTCGGATAGAGGGGATCGGGCGGAGGCAGAGCGTTTATCTGAAGGAGAACAAGGGCAGCCTGTCCAAGGAGGAGAAGAAGGCCTATAAACAGAAAAACAAGACCGCCCAGTGGAGGTGGATGCTTGCCTGTCTGCTGTTCAACCTGGGCATTCTGGCGGTGGTGAAGTACGGCAACTTCGCCATCTCCAATATCAACGGTCTGGTGCAGGCCCTGGGGGGCAGGGGGGAGTTTGGCCTTTTGGGGATTATTGTGCCCATGGGAATCTCCTTTTATACCTTTCAGTCCATGGGCTACCTGATTGATGTGTACCGGGGAGTGGTGCCTGCGGAGAGGAATTTCTTCCGCCTGGCGCTGTTTGTGTCCTTTTTCCCGCAGCTGATCCAGGGGCCCATCAGCAGATTCGGGGATCTCTCCCAGACTCTTTTTTCGGAGCACCCCTTTGAGGGAAAGACTCTTTGTCTGGGCCTGCAGCGGGTGCTGTGGGGATATTTCAAAAAGCTTGTGGTGGCCGACCGGGTGGTAACGGGCATCACTACCATAACACGGGGGGGTATTTCGGAGTACGAAGGCGCTTATGTGTTTGTGGGCATGATGTTCTATGCCCTGCAGCTGTACGCGGATTTTACCGGAGGCATTGACATCACCATCGGCGTGGCCCAGGCCATGGGGATCCGTGTGGCGGAGAACTTTAACCGGCCTTTCTTCTCCAAATCCATCAAGGAATACTGGAACCGCTGGCATATGACCATGGGTTCCTGGTTTACGGACTATATTTTCTACCCCATCTCCGTCTGCAAGCCCATGCTGAAGTTCTCCAAGTTTGCCAGGGCCCATTTCGGGGAGGCTGTGGGAAAGCGCATGCCGGTGTATCTGTCCTCTTTTGCGGTCTGGTCTGCCACCGGCATCTGGCATGGGGCCAGCTGGAACTTTATCGTCTGGGGTCTGGCCAACTGGGTGGTGATAATGATCTCCCAGGAACTGGAGCCCCTGTATGCCCGGTTTCACGGCCGTTTTTCAGTGCAGGGAAAATGGGGATTTAAGCTCTTCCAGGTGCTTCGCACCATTCTGCTTATGAGCAGCCTGCGGATATTTGACTGTTACCGGGATGTAGGCACGGCCTTTCGCATGTTCGGCACCCTGTTCACCAGGTGGAACTGGCAGATTCTCTGGGACGGCTCTCTGCTTGAGCTCGGGCTGAGCGGCTTGGATTACGGGATACTGGCAGCGGGGCTGCTGATGATGGTTCTGGTGAGTCTGGTTCAGAGGACCGGCAGCGTCAGGGAGAAAATCGCCGCAAGGCCCTACCCGGTGCGCTTTTTACTCTGGTACGGGCTGTTCCTTCTGGTGCTGCTTATGGGAGCCTACGGCGTGGGCTACGACGCAAGCCAGTTTATCTATAACCAATTTTAGGAACTGTCGGAAAATAACTGCTGCAATTTGTTTAGGCAAAAGCCCCGAAATGCAATAAAAATTGCCATATACCTGCAGCAGTTATTTGTAGACATTTCCTTAGGGACCGGTTTTGGAAATTTGCCGGAAGAGAGGAGTTATGAGCAGGAAAAAGGTTTTGAGGGCAGCGGGCTCGGCGCTGGTGGTACTGGTGAGCCTGTACCTGCTGCAGAAGCTTCTGGTGCCGAAGTATGTGACGGATGTGGTGGAAGGGGCTTTTATTGCAGAATACTATCAGGAAGAAAAAGACCATGATGTGATATTTATAGGGGACTGCGAGGTCTATGAGAACTTTACCCCGGCCCTTCTGTGGGAGGAGTACGGCATCAACAGCTATATCAGGGGAAGCGCCCAGCAGCTGGTCTGGCAGTCCTACTATCTTCTGGAGGACACCCTGCGGTATGAGAAGCCGGATGCGGTAATTTTCAATGTGCTGGCCATGATGTACAACGAGCCCCAGAAGGAGGCCTACAACCGCATGACCCTGGAGGGGATGAGATGGTCCCCTTCCAAGGTAAAAGCAGTCCAGGCCTCCATGACGGAGAGTGAGAATTTTCTGGACTATGTCTTCCCCCTTCTGCGCTACCACGCAAGGTGGAGCCAGCTGGAGCCGGAGGATTTTACCCATATGTTCCAAAGGGAGAAGGTGTCCCACAACGGATACTATATGAGGGTGGATGTAAAGCCGGCGGAAAATGTGCCGGAGGGCAGGATCCTGGCGGATTACAGCTTTGGGCAGAATGCCTATGACTATCTGGACAGGATCACGAACCTGTGCAGAGAGGAAGGCATACAGCTGATTCTGGTAAAAGCTCCCAGCCTGTACCCTTACTGGTATGAGGAGTGGGAGGAGCAGATGGAGGAGTACGCCGCGGTCAATGGGCTGCTCTATGTGAACTTCCTGGATCTGCTTGAGGAGACAGGGGTGGATTTTACCACGGACACTTATGACGGCGGTCTGCACATGAATCTGGCCGGGGCGGAGAAGATCACCAGGTATCTGGGCAGGGTGCTCAGGGACCAGGCAGGTCTGGAGGATCGCCGGGGAGAGGAGCATCTGTCCCGGATGTGGGAGGAGAAGCTTGCCGCCTATGAGCGGGAGAAGCAGGAACAGTATTTGAAGTATGGCGTGGAGGAGGCGGGAGAGGGCGGAAATGCCCGGGAAAATTCTGCCGAAAACACAGGATGAGGAGAGATATGATGAAAAAGCAGGCAGTGGTACTGATGACAGCAGGATTTTTGTTTGTGTCCTTTTTGACAGGCTGCGGAAATGACGAGAAGGTCATTGAGGGAAATGGCAGCAGTGTCATAGAGGGAAGCCAGGAGTCCGGGGAGGAGGAGCAGGAAAGCCAACCCCAGGAGGTCTCCTCCGGCAAGGGTTATATATTTGAATACAAGGGAACAAAAGTGGAGATCGACGGGGAGGCAGCTCCGGTGGTGGAGGCTCTGGGGGAGGCAGCTTCTTATTTCGAGGCTCCCAGCTGTGCCTTTGAGGGGATCGACAAGACATATACCTACAGCGGCTTTGAGCTGGACACCTATCCCCAGGGAGAGGTGGATCACATCTCGGCGGTGGTGTTCAAGGATGACTCTGTGGCCACGGCGGAGGGAATCTGCATCGGGGACACCAGGGAGAAGCTGGAGGAGGCCTACGGCGCAGGCACGGAGGAGGGCGGCATGCTGGTGTACGCCAAGGACGGCATGAAACTCTGCTTTATCCTGCAGGGAGATGAGGTGGTCTCCATTGAGTACCGCTCCACGGTTCTGGAGGAGTAGGACAGGGACGAGTCAAGAGCCTGTCCAGACAGAATCAGCAGCAAAGATATTTATAAAAAATTCCTAAATTTTTTTCTGAAACAGCCGAAATAAAAGTATATGGACAGGTGCAGTGCTAAGGACAGCGAACAGAGGTGGAGACACGGTTTGCTGTCCTTTTTTATGTGCATACTTTCCCGGCTTGATTTGGCCGGAACGGTTCGTGACATGGAAGGCCGCGTTTCGTTACATTTTCCAAAGGTCGGGATGTATCCTGCCGAAATAAAAAGTGGTATGAGGTGTGGGGCATGAAAGTCGCGGTATGTGATGAGGACAGGGAGAGTCTGGCCAGGCTGCGCCGGATGGTGAAAGAGCAGGAGCCGGAGTGTGAGGTGGTATGTTTTGACTCGGGAAGAAAATTCCTGGAGGCAGGACAGCATTTTGATATTCTCCTGCTGGAGATCCAGATGGCGGAGATCAGCGGGCTGGAGGTGGCAAGGGCACTGCGGGCCGGAAGGGAGAGCACGGTTCTTATCTTTGTGACAGCCCTGAAGGAGTATGCCCCGGAGGCCTTTGAGGTTTCCGCTTTCCGCTACCTGCTCAAGCCCCTGTCCCCGGAGAAGTTCCGCAGGGCTTTCAGGGATGCCTGCAGGGAAGCGCTGGGGCACCTGGCCTCTGGAGGAGAGCCGCTGTTTTTTCGGACCAGAACCAGGAATTTTACCCTCCACAGGGAGGAAGTCATCTATGTGGAGAGCAGAAGGCGAAAGGTGGACATCCACACCCAGGGAGAGTGCTTTTCGGTCTATGCCACCATGAAACATATGGAGGAAGAACTGGGCGAGGGATTTTTCCGGTGCCACCGGGGTTATCTGGTGAATCTGGCCTGTGTGGCAGGGTACGGCGGCGGTTTTGTTCTACTGCAGAACGGGGAGCAGATCTACCTGGCCAGGGAGAAACAGGCGGAGTTTTCCAGGGCATATGCCAGATTTCGTGCCAACTAAACGTGTTTCAGAATACAGGAAATGAGGGATGAAAGATGCGAATCAGGACAGGAATGAGAAGAATGACAACGCAGATGCTGAGCAACAGCAGGCGCAGGGCGGGGTTGTCCACCAGAAAGAGCCCGCTCCTTAGTTCCGTACAGAATACGGGAACTTCCAGGCTCAATATGCTGCAGGCCAACAGCATCCAGGGCAACAGGCTTCTGAGAATTGACTATGAAAATCTGCGCAAGTCGGCCGACTCTCTTGGATACAGGGCGGAGCTTCTGGCCGAAAAGGTGGACAAAGAGGAAAAGGATGTGACCTCCACTGTGGAGAGCCTGGTGGAGGATTTCAACGATACCATGAAGTATCTGAAGAAATCTTCCGGTGTATTGAATGACTATTACCGTCAGACACTGCGGGAGACTGCCCTGACTAACAAGACAGCTCTGGGTGAAGTGGGCATTGTGGTGGGAACCGACGGCACCCTCTCTCTGGACAGGGATAAGCTGGCGGGTGCGGACCAGGAACAGGTGAAGAAGATTCTGGGTTCTTCCAGTGATTTTATCAAAAGGGTCAGCACCGTTGCGGACAGGGCGGCGGACAATGCCAGCGCCAGCGCGGAGAATGTCTCCCGCCAATACACTGCGGCAGGGGGGCTGAACAGCTCTTATCTGAGCAAGTATAATTTCTGGGGCTGAAAACCGGCAGGTTCCCCAACGGAAGGAGGATGGACATGAGAATCGGTGCGAATGTCCCGTCTGTGGAGGCGGCGGGAAGGAAGGCGCCCAGGGAGATGGGAAAGCGTTTTTTCTACATGGATTTTTCCGCCGGGACTTCAAATCTTGGGGAAGCTTCCCCAGGGCTCGGGACCTGGATGCCACAGGGGAGCAGGATCCAGGAGCTGGCAGATAAGGACAGGAAGGAAGAGACTCTCGGGGAAGAGACATGCGGCCCTGTCAGGTCCGAGGCGGAGAAGATCTACGAGGCCGCCAAAGCCGGTAAGGAGAATCCCTATGGAAATATCCGCCAGGCCTCCAAGGTGCCCTACGGATATCTGGCCAAGGACGGGATCATTGAATATAATGGTGTGATTTTTGTCTGTGATGAGGAGACCAACAGTATCTGTCTGGGGGATATGACGGATAAAAAGAATGTGCTGAACATTCCCCTGTCAGGTGGAGGACATCTGAAAGTAAACCGCAACAGCATTGGACTATTGTCCAGAGCGGCGGGGATGTTTACTCCGGAGGATCTGAATATTATCATGCGTGCCATTGCCCAGGACACCAAGCTGCAGTCCGTGCAGGAGGAGATTGAGGATACCAAGAACGGCGCGGGCACCCTGGCGGAAAAAGGGGATGGCGCCCAAGAGGACCAGTGAAAACAGTACCTGAATGGAGAGCGAAAGCACTTGCTGCTTTCGCTTTTCCTGTTCCTAACCCGGGAAATGCGGAATCGCTTGACAGACTGGGCCCGGTCGGATATACTCAAACAAGTCTGTTCCGGTGAGAGAACGGCCATGGGAAAAGGGGAGGATAAGAGAAAATTCCTGGAGAACCGTTCCACGCCATACAACAATAACGATCTGCAAATGCAGGACAGGAGAGAAAATTTGAAACATTTTAGCCAGAACTATGCTCCAGAGGTGCATATGTCCCTGACTCCCATGGCGGAGATAGAGGGATTTCCGGTCAGGCCAGGACTCTTTGACGTCCATGGGGCCATGATGCTTCCGGTGGGAGTGAATTTTACCGTTCACACCCACTACGGAACATCCTGTACGCTTCTACTTTTTCACAGGAACGCGGTGACGCCCTATGCGCGTCTTCCTTTTCCGGAGGCCTACAAAATAGGGGATGTGTATTCCATGATCGTATTCGGTCTAGACATTGAGGAGTTCGAGTATGCCTACCAGGTGGACGGCCCCTTTGAGCCGGAGAACGGGCTGACCTTTGACAAAGACGCCGTTCTGCTGGACCCTTACGCCCGCTCTGTGGCGGGGCAGAGGGTCTGGGGCCGGAAAAAGGCAGGTTCCTACCATGCCCGCGTAATCAGAGATGTTTTTGACTGGGGAGATATGCCCCAATCCACCCGGACCATGAGCGACCTGGTGATCTATGAGCTTCATGTGCGGGGATTTACCTTTCATCCATCCTCCGGAGTAAAGCACCGGGGAACTTTCGCAGGGCTTATGGAGAAAATTCCTTATCTGAAGGAGCTTGGCATCAACGCGGTGGAGCTGATGCCCATATTTGAGTTTGACGAGACCATGAACGCCCGGGATACGGGGGACGGAAGGCTCCTGGACTACTGGGGATACAATACGGTGGGATTTTTCGCCCCCAATACCAGCTATATTGCAAACGACGAGTACAATTCCGAGGGCACGGAGCTGAAGCTGCTGATCAAGGCGCTCCACGACAACGGTATTGAGGTTATTCTGGATGTGGTGTTCAATCATACGGCGGAGGGCAACGAGAGAGGCCCCACATTCTGCTTCAAGGGCTTTGACAACAAAGTGTACTATATGCTGACTCCCGAGGGGCATTATTACAATTTCAGCGGGTGCGGCAACACTTTGAACTGCAATAATCCCATTGTGCGGCAGCTGATCCTGGAATGCCTGCGGTACTGGGCGGTGAGCTACCGCATCGACGGCTTCCGCTTCGACCTGGCCAGCATTCTGGGGAGGCATGAGGACGGTTCCCCTCTGAACAGCCCGCCCCTTCTGGAGCTTCTGGCCACCGATCCCATACTGCGCAATGTAAAGCTGATTGCGGAGGCCTGGGATGCAGGGGGGCTGTACCAGGTGGGGAAGTTTCCTGCCAGCAAGCGCTGGGCGGAGTGGAACGGCCGTTACCGGGATGCCCTCAGGGGGTATCTCAAAGGGGACAACTGGCATGCCTGGGAGGCAGCCTGGAGCATTTCCGGCTCCGGGGACCTGTACGGGGGATTTTACTCCGACAACAACAATAATTATGCAGGCTACAATTCCTGTGTGAATTTCCTCACCTGCCATGACGGTTTTACACTGTATGATCTGTACTCCTACAATGTGAAGCACAATGAGAAGAATGGCTGGGACAATAAGGACGGCGCTGACGACAACCGCAGCTGGAACTGCGGCGTGGAGGGAGGCACCTGCGACGGGGAGGTGCTGAAGCTGCGCTTCAGGATGATACGCAACGCCTGTGCAGTGCTTATGTGCAGCAGGGGAACGCCCATGTTCCTGGCAGGGGACGAGTTCGGCAACTCCCAGTTCGGCAACAACAATCCTTACTGCCAGGACAACGAGATCTCGTGGCTGGACTGGAGTCTGCTTGAGAAAAACAGGGAGTTGTTTGAATTTTTTAAATTTATGATCAACTTCCGGCACAGGCATCCTGTCATCAGGCAGATGCTGCCGGAAGCGGTCTGCGGCATGGATCCTCTCCGAACCCACGGGGCCAACGGGGAGGAGGGCTATATTTCCGGGGACGCCAGAATGCTGGCGGTGAGCTTTGCAGGCTACAACCCCAAAACGGGCAGTGACGATCTGGTGTATGTGGCCCTGAACACTCACTGGGAGGATGTGCGGATCACGGTGCCTGCCCTGAAGGGGGCCAAGACCTGGTTTCTGAGTGTCAACACCTGGGGGGATGAACAGAATCGTTACTGCTATCCGGAGGGGGAGGAGGTGCGCATAGACAGCGAGTTTATTATGCGCCCCCGCTCTGTGGCGGTGTTTACCGGACGGGATCTCTATATCTGACGGCTTGGCCGGGGAGGAAAATATGCGCAGTAATCTGACCACACTGTGTTACCTGGAGAAGGACGGCTGCTACCTGATGCTTCACCGGGTGAAGAAAGAAAAAGATGTGAACAAGGACAAATGGGTGGGTGTGGGAGGCCATTTTGAGGCGGACGAGTCTCCGGAGGACTGTCTGCTGCGGGAAGTGCGGGAGGAGACGGGGCTGACGCTGACTTCCTGGAGACTTCGGGGCATAGTCACTTTCAGCCTGGAAGGCTACGGCACAGAGTACATGTTCCTGTACACGGCGGAGGGCTTTTTGGGTGTCCTTGGAGACTGCAGCGAGGGGGAACTGGCCTGGGTGGAGAAAGACGCCGTGTACGACCTGCCCCTCTGGGAGGGGGACCGGATTTTTTTCCGGCTTCTTCGGGAGGATCGGGATTTTTTTTCTCTGAAACTCCGGTACGCAGGCAGTCGTCTGGTGGAGGCGGTTCTGGACGGAAAGCTTCTGGAAGGAACAGGCGCCCGGGAGGGCATGGGGGAATAAAAGGCAGAGGCGTCTGGACAGCTTGACAGGACGCCCCTTTTGTGCTATAAGTGTATTGAGATATCTAATACACTAAGTGTACCAAGCTGATTCATACGCCAGAGAGTAAATACGTTGGTGTCCAATTGTGCCGGCTCTCAGTGTTGGGGTATCAGAGCAACTTTCCCAGACAGCGGCTGCAAAGGGGGGACTATGATTCTGCTTGACTATAGGGACAAACGACCCATCTATGAACAGGTGGTGGAAAAATTAGAGAGGCTGATTGTCAGCGGGGGCCTGGAGCCACTTACCAGAATGCCCAGCGTCCGCAGCCTTGCCATGGAGCTGTCCGTGAATCCCAACACCATACAGAGGGCCTATGCCCAGCTGGAACAGGACGGCTATTTATACACTGTCTCAGGGCGGGGCAGTTATGTGACGGCGGAAAATGAGTGGCGGGAGAATAAGCAGGGCAAGCTTCTGCGGGAGTGGCAGGAGCTGACGCTGCAGGCGCGGGAGGCCGGGATTACCCAGCCATGCCTTCAGGAGCAGCTGGAACGGCTGTACAGGGAGACGCCGGGGAACGGCGGAACCTGGAGAGCCGGGTGCCATGGGGAGGACGGAGCATGATCGAGATACAGAAGGTGAGCAAAAGCTTTGGCGCGGTGAAAGCCGTGGACGGTGTCAGCGCTGTCATTGAGGAAGGTCATGTCTACGGGCTCATCGGCACCAACGGTGCGGGCAAATCCACCCTGATGCGGCTGCTGGCAGGAGTGCTCGCGCCGGATGAAGGCATGGTAAAGGTGGACGGGGAGCCTGTCTACGACAATCCCCGGGCAAAGGAGAAGGTATTTTACATATCTGACGATCAGTATTTTTTCAGAAGCGGCACACCCAGGGACATCATGCATCTCTACCGGACCTACTATCCTGGTTTCGACAGTGAGAAGTGGCAGGAGACCATGGATAAGTTTGGCCTGGACAGCCGCCGGAAGGTGAACACTTTCTCAAAAGGCATGAAAAAACAGCTCTCTGTCATCTGCGGTGTCTGTGCCAACACCAGATATCTGCTCTGTGACGAGACCTTTGACGGGCTGGACCCGGTGATGCGCCAGGCTGTGAAGGCCATTTTTATCAGGGAGATGGAGGAGAGAGGCCTGACCCCTGTGGTGGCCTCCCACAATCTGCGGGAACTGGAAGATGTCTGCGAGTCGGTGGGCCTGCTCCACAGAGGAGGGATCCTGTTTGAGAAGGATCTGGACGAGATGAAGATGGGGATCCACAGGGTGCAGTGTATTTTCCGGGAAAGGACCCTGCCCCGGCAGGTGAGGGAGAGTCTGGAGGTGCTGACCGTGGAGACCAGGGGAGCCCTTTACACGTTTACGGTCCGGGGATCCAGGGAGGATGTGGAGAGCTGCATGGAAGCTCTGGAACCTGTGTTCTATGAGCTGCTTCCCCTGTCCCTGGAGGAGATTTTTATCAGTGAAACGGAGGTGAAGGGCTATGACATCAAGGCGCTTATTTGTTAATGCCATGGGGGAGGACCTGCGGCATAAAATATGGATGGCGGCCCTTTTCGTCCTGGGAAATTTCCTGGCGCTGCCGGTGGCCTGGCTGATGATGAGAAACAATCTGGAGAGCAGTGAAAGTCTGATCTTGGAGAAGCTGTACCATGTTTTTGATTTTTTTACGGTGTATGTTATTGTGTTCGGCGGAATGACGGCGCTGCCGGGAGCTCTGATCACAGGGCTGGCCGGGTTTCGTTTCGTGTTCCACAAAAGGATGGTGGATCTCTACCACAGTCTGCCTGTAAAGCGCAGCACTCTCTATGGCGTCTGCTATGTGGACGGAATTCTGCTCTGGTTTGTGCCCTTTGTGGTGTGTATGCTGTCGGCCTGTGCTATGGGGGGGAGTTTTGTGTATTCTCTGGGAGGAATTCAGGCTCTTGGGCATATGCTGCAAAAGGCTCTGCTGAGTTTTCTGGTGCTGACGCTGGCCTATCTGCTGGTATACCACATGGTGCTGGTGGCGGTGATGCTCAGCGGGAACGCGCTGAATGCGCTGGTATCCTTAAGTCTTCTGGGGTTTGGAGCCGTATCGGTCTATGGGATGGCGCTGCTGTTTTTTTCCGTCTATATGGAGACTTTTCTTCAGAACAGTCATATGGAACTGGTGGGGACCGCTTCGCCTCTGTTTTCTGTCTTTTACCTTCTCTACAGCTGGGGCACGGCAGATATTGGGGAAGGATTTTGGAAGCTGGTTCTGTTAAATGGCGGGGTCACAGTCCTTCTGGGGCTGTGGGCCTGGCTGCTGTACCGCAGAAGGGCTTCCGATCTGGCGGAACAGGGGCTTGGCAGCAGATGGATGAGCGCCCTGCTGCGGGGAGGGGCCGGAATTCTTGCGGGCATGTGCGGATGGCAGCTGATGATTATGACCACCGTGGATGCCACAGCGTTAGGATGGGGGATCTTCGGGGCGGTATTGGCGGCGGTTGTGGTCTTCGGTGTCCTGGATGTGGTGTTTTGTATGGAGTTTCGGGCGTTTTTTGCCCATAAATTTCAGATGGGGATCGCCGTGGCGGTGACGCTGCTGTGCTGCCTGGCTTTTTACGGGGACTGGCTGGGCTATGACTCCTACCTTCCTTCCAGGGATCAGGTGGCGGAACTGGCGCTGTACGATGTGGAGCTTTCCAACCGCTCCCAACAGTGGGCGGAAGCTGCCATGGAAAATATGAGCATCAGGGACAGGGAGAAAATCCACGCCTACCTGGAGGCGGCGGTGGCCAGAACCGGGATGTACCCCAAAGAGTATGAAGAAGAATATGTGCAGACAAAGGTGACACTGGAAAACGGCAGAAGCTACTACAGGAGTTATCCTGTCACACGGGAGGAGAAGGAGGTGCTCTGGGAGCTTTTCACCAGCAGGGAATATCTGGAGCAGGCCTATTGCATCAGTGAGGAAATGCTGAAATTCTGCATTGAATTCAGCCTTGGCAGAATGGGGAGGCATACCAGTACGGATGTAAAGTGGGAAGACTTGCTGCGCATTGTCCGGGCCTACAATGAGGATGTTCTGGGGGATCCCCAAATGGTGCTGGAAGGCCGGGGACGGCTGCTGACCCAGGTGCGTCTTTCCTTCTGGCAGAAGGGGAAGGGCTATACGGCCTATCTGGATGTGTATGAGGGCATGTCCCGCACGGCGGAGGCACTGAGGCAGGCAGGTTTCAGGGACTGGGTGGACGTGGAGGAGGAGGCCCAGGTGCAGGCGGTGCTTCTGCCCCTGGGATACAGTGTGGGGGTGTCCGCCACCCCGGAGGAGATGATTGAGCTGGCAAGGCGCAGGTACGGCGTGCCGGATTCCGCCTCCAATCTGTCTGCTTCAGGCCAGGACGCCGTGGGATCCTGGGAACAGGCGGAAGGGAACAGCAACCAGGAAGAGAAGCTGCCGGTTATGTATGTCACTGACAGGGGGGAAGTGGAGGAGCTTCTGAAGGTTATCAGCTATATGTCCCCCTATGGCAGCAGCATATTCCAGGGCGGCTGCGAGGGCATTGAGATTCTGGGAACGGACGGAGAGAGCCATACCTGCTATATTCTGGAGGGTATGCTGCCGGAGAAGTTTGTGGTGAGATTTGGAGATCTCTGATATGATTAGGGAAAATATTTGCAAAAAAGCCCTCGGAGCGGTATCCGGGGGCTAATTTATGGGGTTTCGGTATCCCTGGGATTCATCAGATCCAGGAAAAAGCAGGTGTAGGTCATCTGCATATAGGGGTTGAGCCACAGAAATCCGATGCCGAAACTGAGAACACACAAAAGCATCAGAGGGAGGAAGCTCAGCTCCAGCCTAAAAAGCCTTCTCTTGTGCCCCTTCATCATGCGCCAGCAGAGGGAGAGGGTTTTCCCTCCCGGGTTCTGGGGGAAGTCCAGCATCAGATAGAAGGACATGGAGATGCCCAGGGAGACAGGAAGATAGAGGCACAGGCCCAGGCCGCAGGCCAGAAAGGCGTACCCGATCCATTTCACGTCCCCGGTGTTTAAATAGTTCTGGGCCAGGTACTGTCCCGGCCACAGGCATACAGCCTGCAGGAGCACCATGGCGGCGGTGATCAGGAGTGTCTTTTTGGATTCTCCCTGATAGCCGTAGAACAGGTTCCCTATGCTGAAAGGCTGGCCGCAGGCCATGTTCAGAAAGTACAGGGCGATCCCGGCGTTCATCACCCCCAGGAGGATGGTGGCCAGGAGCAGCAGCGCGTCAAAGACAAAAGACAGCGCAGTGACCGTGTTCAGGGAGCCTGTCATGGAGTAGACTGTGCTCATGGTGGCGCCTGCCACACTGCTGATGGACAGCCGCAGAATTCCGCTCATAAGGGCACTCAGCAGAAGGATAAGAACTGCGCCTCCGTACTTTCCCTCCAGTTTGTCCTTGGCGGTATTTTTCAGCTCATAGATTTTTTTATACTGTTTCATGTTTCGGTTCTCCGCAAGAGGTATGCCCGGGCCCTGTAACTGATGCAGCCTGCTTAACACAGCTTATGGAAAACCGTATCAGTTTCTGGTGACGTTCCCTTATACCGCATAGTCAAGATTCATGCCCACATACTTCATTTTGTCAGAATTCTTTAAATCCTGCTGATAAGGATTGTCCTCGTTGTAATACTTGATTTGAGTGTGGGTGGTTCCGCCGGATACATAGCTGCGTCCGCATTCCGGGCAGACGCCGGTGTGGATGGAAACCGAGGCCGAGACCACCTTTCCGTTGTCCTTGGCTGCTTTTTTGTAAGCGTTGGACACATGCTCCTGCTCGTGAGCCCGCACTGCAGAGGCGGCGTTCTCCGGGGACACATGCTGGGGGCTTTTAAAGGAGACCATCTCGTTGGAGCCGTCCTTGTACTTCCGGTTCTTGCAGGTCTTGCACTCTTCCGCCGGATCCTGGATCCCGCCCTTTTTCTTTTGGTCTTCCTCATCTCCGAAAACTTTCCTGCCATCTGCAGTCTCCTGGCCCGGCAGTACATCTGTCCCGGTATACCCTGCCCTGGCCGGGGAGGCTGTCCGGGTTCCCATGCTGCCGTACCATGCCGAGCTGTCATTTCCGATTGGGGATAACATCATCGCTGTAACCTCCTGTATTCTGTTTTCTTCATAATTTTATTCTTCAATAGAGAATCCATAAACCGTTTCCATGAATTCCCGGAAGTCCATGCCGTACACCTGCTCCGTCATCCTGTCGAACCTGCCCTGAAAGGCTTCGTTTTTCATCAGCGAAGGCAGCATTGCCAGGGAGTAGATCAGCAGGGCGCCGGCACAGACCAGGCCCACCCAGGAACACACCTGCCCCAGAAGGCAGGTGGAATTTACGGGCTTTCCCTGTCTGCGGGCAAGATGGGCAAAGATAAGGCCCAGGGCGCCCAGGGGCAGAGAGATTACCACGGCGCAGCAGGTGGTGACGGAGACAATACCGCACACCAGGGCGGCGGTGGAAAAGGCCTGCCCCTGGGGCTTGTGTACGGGCTGGTTGTAATAGCTGCTGTTGGAAGCGTTGCTGTTCCACCTGTCCCACTGTCCGTTGTCCTTGTCTGGTCTGTCTGATCCGTAATTCATGTCTCCTGCTCCTTGCCGGCACTTTTATGGATGCTCTAAAGAATTTTCTTAGTATATGCCCCTATTATAGCAGTAATGCCCAGGGTTTTCCAGCCCTTTTTCACGGTTGCAGAAGGAAAAAACACAGAGGGCCAAAGAGGGCGTCCGTCTTGACTATAGGGTAAACCGTTCCAGGCAGGGAGCTGAGTGTTGAATCCATGGGTAAAATCTGGTATAATGGCTGAGGATTTATACTGCGTCTTTTATAAAGTTAATTCTTAAGTTCCTAAAAGGTTTTTCAGGGGAGGGGAGTGGGATGAACGATAAACTTCCATATTACTGCGGGGAACGCCGGCCCAACTGTGACTACCACCACGGCCAGCTGCCCCCTGTGCGGGGGGCGGGCTGCTATCAGGTGACCCGGGCCAACCGCACCCATCCGGAATGGGACGACGGCACAGGGGACACCTACAAGCACGGGGCGGATCTGGCATACTGGAAGGGGAGCTTTTACCTGCACTATTTTACCAACCCGGTGAGCGAGCACACAGGGCGGGGTCAGAGCGTCCTGGCCTCCTCCCGGGACGGCATGCACTGGAAGGATTTCCAGGTGGCCTTTCCGCCTTACCGGATCCCGGCATGCACGGTGACGGATTATAAGGGAAACACCACCACATTCACCGGGGATACCTATGCCTTTATCCACCAGCGGGTGGGGTTTTACCGCACCTCCACGGACAGGCTGCTTCTGCTTGGGTTTTACGGGTGGTCCCCCCAACCCTGGGTGAACAACTGGGACAACTTCGGGGTGGGCAGGGTGGTGCGGGAGCTGTATCCTGAGGGGAATATGGGGCCTGTATTTTTTATCCGGCCCTGCTGGCAGGGGGGATGGTCCAGGGAACAGCTTCTCTATCCGCTGTACACGGAGGCGGAGGAGAGTTTTGCAGCCTGCTGTGAGGAACTTCTGGCGGATCCCCTTGCCACCCAGCAGTGGGCGGAGGAGAATGGGGACAGGGACGAACTGATCCGCATCAAGCATGAGCCGGATGGCTCCACCAATCAGGCTTTCTGCTGGTATCATATCAATCAGGAAACTGTGATAGGCCTCTGGAAACATGCCCGCTGTGCCCGCAGCGACGACGGGGGCGGGACCTGGAGTTCTGTGCAGGAGTCCCCTTCCCTGGTGATGAGCGGGCAGAAGGTCTGGGCTCAGAGGACGGCGGACGGCAGGTTTGCCATGTTCTATGATCCTACCCTGGAGTCCACCCATCGCTGGCCCCTGTGCGTTACCCTGTCGGAGGACGGCATTGCATACAGAGATATGCTCCTGGTACACGGGGAGGTGCCGCCCATGCGCTTCGGCGGTTTCTGGAAGGATTTCGGCCCTCAGTACATGCGGGGTATCCAGGAGGGAATGGAGCGCCCCCTGGACGCGGTGTGGGTGGCCTACACGGTGAACAAGGAGGATGTGTGGGTGGCCAGGCTGCCCCTCCCTGTCACGGGCAGGGAGGAGCGGCAGGTGCTGGAGGGCGGATTTGAAGAGTTCACGGTATACTCCCCCTGCTGGGCTCCGGTGACGGTGACAGAGCTTCCCTCCCTGCGCCTGGAGGATTTTGACCGCTATGATTACGCCAGGGCAGAGCGGGTTTTGAGGGAGTCCCGGCGGCAGCGGGTGGTTTTTGCCGTGACGCCGGGCCAGGAGGATCATGGAAGCCTTTACTGCGAACTGCAGGACCCCCGGGGCCAGACGGCGGTGCGTCTGGTGTTTCGCAGAGACGGCATGCTCTGTGTGCGCACCACGGCCCTGGTGGGGGTGTGCGGATACAGGGCGGGGGAGAGTGTGGAGCTGGAACTGGAAGCCTGCTGTCCCTGCCATGAGTTTACCTTAAGCGTCAACGGCGTGGAGCGGGGAAAGTACCGGTTTATGACGGCGGTGTCCAGTATATCCCGCTTTGTGCTTCGCACCGGCGCCCCCAGGTCCGGGCCCACCAGGGAGACAGAGCCCTGGGAGGAGGCCGGGGCGGCGCTGCCTCTGGCGGATGAGAAGGATGAGGCGGCGGTGTTTGACCTGACGAAATTCCATGTGGAGAGTGAGTTATAAATATAGAGAGTGATAGATAGAAGGAAGGCTTGGAAGACATTATGGATATTTTTCAGAAAATCACAGAAGAACTGGCAGTGCAGAAATGGCAGGTGGAAGCGGCGGTAAAGCTCATTGATGAGGGCTGCACCATTCCCTTTATCTCCCGGTACAGGAAGGAGGTCACAGGTTCTCTGAACGACGAGCAGCTGCGGGATCTCCATGAGAGACTGCTGTACCTGCGGAGTCTGGAGGAGAAGAAGGAGCAGGTGCTGGGGAGCATTCAGGAGCAGGGCAAGCTCACAGAGGAACTGAAGGAGAAGATTCTGGCGGCCCAGACGCTGGTGGTGGTGGAGGACCTTTACCGTCCCTACCGTCCCAAGAGGAAGACCAGGGCCAGCGTGGCCAGGGCAAAGGGCCTGGAGGGCCTGGCGGAGTTCATTCTTGCCCAGAACGCTCAGGGGCCCCTGGAGGAAGAGGCGGCAAAATATGTCACCGGAGAAGAGACGGAGGAGGAACTTCAGGTGAAGACTCCCCAGGAGGCTCTGCAGGGAGCCAGGGACATTATCGCCGAGGACACCTCCGACAACGCAGATTACCGCAGCTATATCAGGGAGGCCACCCTGGAGGAAGGGGTTATCGTCAGCTCTGCCAGGGACGAGAAAGCCCAGAGCGTGTATGAGATGTACTATCATTTCGAAGAGCCTGTGAAAAAGGTGGCGGGCCACAGGGTGCTTGCCCTGAACCGTGGGGAGGCGGAGAAGATTCTGACGGTAAAGGTGAACGCTCCCGTGGAGCGCATTCTGCGTTTTCTGGAGAAGAAGACCATTACCTCCGACAATCCTCACACCATGCCCCAGCTGAAGGAGGCTCTGGAGGACAGCTATGACCGCCTTATCGCCCCTGCCATTGAGCGGGAGATCCGCAGCAGTCTCACGGAGATGGCTGAGGACGGGGCCATTTCGGTCTTTGGGAAGAATTTAGAGCAGCTTCTGCTGCAGCCCCCCATCGCCGGGAAGGTGGTTCTGGGCTGGGACCCTGCTTTCCGCACCGGGTGTAAGCTGGCGGTGGTGGATGCCACGGGGAAGGTTCTGGACACCAAGGTGATCTATCCCACCGCCCCCCAGAACAAGGTGGCGGAGGCCAAAACGGAGCTGAAGAAACTGATCTCCAAGTACAAGGTGGATCTGATCTCTGTGGGGAACGGCACCGCTTCCCGGGAATCGGAGCAGATTATTGTGGACCTGCTGAAGGAACTGGATCGGCCGGTGCAGTATGTGATTGTCAACGAGGCCGGCGCCAGCGTCTACTCCGCCAGCAAGCTTGCCACGGAGGAGTTCCCCAATTTTGACGTGGGGCAGAGGAGCGCGGCTTCCATTGCCAGAAGGCTCCAGGATCCTCTGGCGGAGCTTGTAAAGATCGATCCCAAGTCCATTGGGGTGGGTCAGTACCAGCACGATATGAACCAGAAGAAACTCAGCGATGCCTTGAGCGGCGTGGTGGAGGACAGCGTGAACAAGGTGGGCGTGGATCTGAACACGGCTTCCGCTTCCCTTTTGGAGTACATCTCCGGGATCAACAAGACCATTGCCAGGAATATTGTGGAGTACAGGGAGGCCAACGGCCGCTTTACCGACAGGAAGCAGCTGCTGAAGGTGGCCAAGCTGGGGCCTAAGGCTTTTGAGCAGTGCGCCGGATTTATGCGGATTCTGGACGGGGACAATCCTCTGGATGCCACCAGCGTCCACCCGGAGTCTTACCAGGCGGCCATGAAGCTTCTGGAGAAACTGGGCATGACCATGGAGGATGTGCGTGCGGCCCAGAAAAAGGCGGCGGCAAAGAGCGGCTCCGGCAGCGGGGCGGTTCCCCAGGGGGCCAAAAAGGGAGCGGGAAAGAATAAGCCCGGGCAGAAGTACATCCGTGTGGGCAACACCAACACTGCCATGGGGAAGGCCCTGGCGGCGGCCATGGGCGGAAGTAGTGTTCCTGTGGCAGCAGAGGGCGCCCCTGCAGGGGGAAAGAATGCGGCGCCCGCAGGGGCCGGTGTCCGGGAGGAGATGTCCGGGCTGGGAAAGCGAATCCGGGACAAGGCACAGCTTGCCCAGGAACTGGGCATCGGAGAGATCACGCTGAACGATATCTTAAAGGAGCTTGAGAAACCTGCCAGAGATCCCAGAGAGGACAGCCCCAAGCCCATCCTGCGCAGTGACGTTATGGAGATGAAGGACTTAAAGCCCGGCATGGTGCTGAAGGGCACGGTGCGGAATGTCATTGACTTCGGGGCTTTTGTGGACATTGGGGTTCACCAGGACGGTCTGGTACACATTTCCCAGATTACGGACCGTTTCATCAAACATCCCCTTGACGCCGTGAAGGTGGGGGACATTGTGGAGGTGCAGGTTCTGGGAGTGGACGAGGCCAAGAAGCGCATCAGTCTTACCATGAAGATCAACGCGGAACAGGGTGGCCCGGCGAAGAAGTAAGAAGGTGTAGAACTGCTTATAAATACCTTTGCAGTCTGTGCATGATCCAGGGCGGGTCAGAAGGACAAACTGCAGAGGGGATTTATAAGCAGTTTTTTCAGTCTTTTTTTGCCGTGCCGGATTTGTCTGGAAAAGTTGTGGGAGAGCTTTGAAAATGAGAAAATATACAGTTGACAGAAGCTGTAAAATGCGATAATGTTAGTATGCTAACAAAAAAAGTTAGTGTACTAACATTGCTGCGTGCAGGATATTTGTTACAGTACGCCCTGGGGGAAGCCCGGGACGGGAAAGGAGCATATGGAAGAGGAGCGGATCGCACTTATGCTGAGGATCATCCAGAATCGGATCAAAATGATCATACATAATGCTGTTCCCAGGTTTGAGAAGGGTCCCAGGAGCCAGCTGCAGGGTGGGATCCTGGGCTATCTCTACCATCACCGGGACGGGCCTGTGTACCAGAGGGATCTTGAGAAAGAATTCCGCATTTCCCGGGCCACGGCCACCAACACACTTCAGGTCATGGAACGGGATGGTCTGATTGTGCGCAGGGCTCAGGACCGGGACGGGCGGCTGAAGCGGATCCAGATGACGGAGGAGGCCTGTCAGAATCACAGACAGATTGAGGAGCATATGGAGATGATGGACAGGCGCATGCTGGAGGGGATGACCCAGGCGGAGGCGGAGGAGCTGCGCAGGTATCTGGGAATTCTGCTTGGGAATCTGGAGCGGATGGCACAGGAGCAGAAGATTTCGGGGGAAGACCCGGAGCTGCGGGAACCGGGGGATGGAGAACCTGCCCCGGAGCACTGGAAAGAAAGCAAAAAAGGAAAGGAAGACATAAGGTATGTTGAGAACACTGGGAGCCCAGATTAAGGAATTTAAGAAGGACTCTGTACTGACACCGGTCTTTATGATAGGAGAGGTGATCATGGAGACCATTATCCCCCTGCTGATGGCATCCATCATAGACAACGGTGTCAATGGAAACAATGGCAGCGGGGACATGAACCATATTTATCTGATTGGTTTTTTGATGATTGTTGTGGCTCTGGCAAGTCTGACCTTTGGTATTCTGGGGGGCAGGTACGGCTCCCGGGCGTCGGCGGGCTTTGCAAGGAACCTGCGCAGGGCCATGTATGAGAGGATCCAGACATTCAGTTTTTCCAATATTGACAAATTCAGCACTTCTGGTCTGGTGACAAGGCTCACCACGGATGTGACAAATATGCAGAATGCCTACCAGATGATTCTGCGCATGTGCATGAGGGCTCCGGCCACTCTGATCTGCGCCATGTTCATGTCCTTTGTGATCAGCCCCCGCCTGGCCAGCGTGTACCTGGTGGCGGTGATTTTCCTGGGATGTGTCCTGGGGCTGATTGTAAGCCGGGCCATGAAACATTTTACCCAGGCATTTCCCAAGTATGACGCCCTCAACGAGAGCGTCCAGGAAAACGTGTCCGCCATCCGGGTGGTGAAGGCCTATGTGAGGGAGGAGCACGAGATTCGGAAATTTAAAACTGCCAGCAACAATATCTACAAGATATTCTGCAAGGCGGAAGGGATTGTGGCCTGGAACGGGCCGGTGATGAATCTCACCGTTTACACCTGTATCCTTCTGATCAGCTGGATGGGGGCCCACCTGATTGTACAGGACACCCTGAAGACAGGGCAGCTTATGAACATGCTCACCTACTGCATGAACATTCTCATGAGCCTGATGATGCTCTCCATGATTTTCGTCATGGTTACGATGTCCGCCGCTAGCGCCAAACGAATCTGCGAGGTGCTGGAGGAGAAGCCGGATCTGACGAATCCTGCGGAGCCTGTGAGAGAGGTGAAGGATGGAAGCATTGTATTTGACCATGTGTCCTTCCGGTATAAGAAGGACGCGGAAGGGGCGGTGCTGAAGGACATTCATCTGAACATCAAGTCCGGGGAGACCATCGGCATCATCGGCGGCACCGGAAGCGCCAAGTCCAGTCTGGTGAACCTGGTCAGCCGTCTGTACGATGTGTCGGAGGGGCAGCTTCTGGTGGGAGGCGTCAACGTAAAGGATTACGACATGGAAGTGCTCAGGAACCAGGTGGCGGTAGTGCTGCAGAACAATGTGCTGTTTTCCGGCACCATCCTGGACAATCTGCGCTGGGGCAATAAGGAGGCCACCCTGGAGGAGTGCAGGCATGCCTGTGAACTGGCCTGCGCGGACGAATTTATCCAGAAAATGCCCCAGGGGTATGAGACTTTTATCGAGCAGGGGGGGAGTAACGTGTCCGGCGGGCAGAAACAGAGGCTCTGCATTGCCAGGGCTCTGATGAAAAAACCGAGAGTGCTGATCCTGGACGATTCCACCAGCGCCGTGGACACGGCCACCGACGCCAGGATACGGCAGGCTTTTGCCCAGGCTATCCCCGGCACCACCAAGCTTATCATTGCCCAGAGGATCTCCAGTGTGGAACACGCGGACCGGATCATTGTGATGCATGAGGGCCAGGTGGACGGGGTGGGAACCCATGAGGAGCTGCTGGCGGGCAACGCCATCTATCGGGAGGTATATGACGCCCAGATGAGCGGCAGCGGTGACTTTGACGAGAAAGGAGGCATGTGACCATGGCAGAAATAAAAAAATCAGGGGATAATCAGGGAACCGGCAGCCAGGCTTCCGGAAGCCAGGGCTCTGGAAGCCCTACTCCCGGCGGACACGGTCCCGGCGGGCGGGGGCCCAGGGGACCCAGGCCCAAGATTGAGAATCCCGGCAGGCTGTTTCGGCGGATTATGGGTTATACTTTGAAGGATTACGCGGTGGGATGGGTGGTTGTGGTGGTTTGTATTTTTGCAACGGTGTACGCCACTCTCCAGGGAACCATGTTCATGCGGACCCTTATTGACGACTATATTGTGCCCCTGCTGGGGAACAAAAACCCCGATTACGGGCCTCTGGCCGGCGCCATAGGAAGGGTGGCCATGTTCTATGTCCTGGGTGTGGCGGCTTCTTTTATCCAGTCCAGGGTATTGATCAGCATAGGACAGGGGAGCCTGAGGAGTATCAGGGACGATATGTTTGAGAAGATGGAGGCCCTGCCCATTAAATATTTCGACACCCATGCCCACGGGGACATTATGTCCATGTACACCAACGACATTGACACCCTCCGGCAGATGATCAGCCAGAGCATACCGCAGATGATCAACAGCGTCATCACGGTGGTGGGGGTTTTGGTGTATATGATCATTCTGGATGTGCCCCTGACGCTGGTGACGCTGCTGATGGTGGGTGTCATGCTGGGGGTAACAAAGAAACTGGGGGGCCTGAGCAGCCGGTATTTTGTGGAACAGCAGAAGGCCATCGGCGCTTTGAACGGCTGTATTGAGGAGACCATGACCGGCCAGAAGGTGGTGAAGGTGTTCTGCCATGAACAGGAGAGTCTGGATCAGTTTAACAGGCTCAACGACCATCTGTTTGAGAGCGCCTACCAGGCCAACAAGTTCGCCAACATTATGATGCCTGTGAATGCACAGCTGGGCAATCTGAGCTATGTGATCTGCGCGGTGGCAGGGGGTGTTCTGACCATCACGGGAGTCTCCGGGCTGACCCTGGGAGGGCTGGCCAGCTTCCTGAACTTTAACAAATCCTTCAACATGCCCATCAACCAGGTGAGCATGCAGTTTAACAGCATTATCATGGCCCTGGCAGGGGCGGACCGGATCTTTAAGCTCATGGATCAGGAGCCGGAGGTGGACAATGGCTATGTGGAGCTGGTGAATGCGGTGCGCAGGCCAGACGGGGAGCTGGCGGAGAGCAGGGAGCGCACGGGACTCTGGGCCTGGAAGCACTATCACAAGGATTCGGACACTACCACCTATGTGGAGCTGAAGGGAGATGTGGTTTTTGACCATGTGGACTTTGGCTACAATGATGACAAGATGATCCTGCACGATATTCTGCTATACGCCAAGCCGGGACAGAAGATTGCGTTTGTGGGGGCTACCGGTGCGGGCAAGACCACCATCACCAACCTGATCAACCGGTTCTATGATATTCAGGACGGAAAGATACGGTATGACGCCATAAATGTGACCAAGATCAAGAAGGCGGACCTGCGCCGTTCCCTGGGCATTGTGCTCCAGGACACGCATCTGTTCACGGACACGGTGATGGAGAACATCCGCTACGGGAAACTGGACGCCACCGACGAGGAAGTGTACAGGGCGGCGAAACTGGCCAACGCGGACGGCTTTATTCGCAGGCTGCCCGAAGGGTATAACACCATGCTCCATGGGGACGGGGCCAATTTAAGTCAGGGACAGAGGCAGCTGCTGGCCATTGCCAGGGCGGCCATTGCGGATCCGCCGGTGCTGATTCTGGATGAGGCTACCAGCTCCATCGACACCCGCACGGAGAAACTGGTGCAGCAGGGCATGGACGCGCTGATGAAGGGCCGCACCAATTTCGTCATCGCCCACAGGCTCTCCACCGTCAAGAACAGCGACTGTATTATGGTGCTGGAACAGGGGCGCATTATTGAGCGCGGCACCCATGAACAGCTCATTGAGGAGAAGGGCAGGTACTATCAGCTTTACACAGGAAATGCTATCACCACATAAGGGTCCCGCCGGGGCCCGGAGGGAAGTGAAAAAGGGATATCTGGGCAGGGGGAGGTGTGCCGGATGATATATAAAATAGCAGTCTGCGACGACTGTGCCGCAGATGTGGAATATCTTTCTCTTCTGGCGGGGGACTGGGCGGAGGGCGCCGGGGGCCAGGCGGCGGTGAAAGCATTTCCCTCCGCCGAGGCCTTCCTGTTCCATTACGAGGAGGAGCGGGATTTCGACATTCTTCTGCTGGACATAGAGATGGGGGCTCTCAACGGCGTGGAACTTGCCCGGAAGATCCGGCAGGAAAACGGGACGGTGCAGATTGTGTTTATCACCGGATTTCCGGATTTTATGGCGGAGGGTTACGAGGTGTCCGCCCTGCACTATCTGATGAAACCGGTGTCCCGGGAGAAGCTTTTTCAGGTTCTGGACAGGGCCGCCGCAAATCTGACCAGAACCGAGAAGCGGCTGAAGGTGGTTTTTGACAGACAGACGGACTTTGTGCCCCTGGATCAGATCCTGTATGTGGAAGCCCAGCGGCAGTACGTGGTGGTCCACACCGCCGGTGGATCCTGCCGGATGAAGGCTTCCCTGGCGGACACCGCCAAGGAGCTGGACGAGAGGTTTTACAGGTGTCAGCGTTCCTTTCTGGTAAATTTGAGCTATGTGGTAAGGATAAAAGGAAATTGTGTGGTGCTGAAAAACGGAGAGGAAATCCCCATCAGCAGAGGGGCGGGGGAAGAGATCGGAAAAGCCATCATACAATTATTTTAGAGGGCAGGACAATGAGCAGACTCTTTGGAAGGTGGATTGACAGGCGGATAGAGGCGTACCAGACCGACCTGATGCAGAAATACTGCGATGAAGTTGAGAGCATGTACACAAAAATGCGGGGCTGGCGCCATGACTACCATAACCATATCCAGGCCATGCAGGCCAGCATGGCCCTGGGCAGATATGAGGAGGTAAAGGAGTATCTGCGGCTGCTGAATGATGATCTGACCACTGTGGACACGGTGGTGAAGACAGGACGTGTGATGGTGGATGCCATTTTGAACGGGAAACTGTCCCTGGCTGCCCGGCATGAGATTCCCGTAAATGCCAAGGCAAAGATTCCTGCGGACTGCAGGGTCAGCGATGTGGATCTGTGTGTGGTGATCGGAAATCTGCTGGACAATGCCATAGAGGAGAACCGCAAACTGGAGGCTTCAAAGCGGTTTATCCGGGTCTACATCGGCACCAAAAACACATATCTCTACATTGCAGTCACCAATGCCGCGGGCAGGAGGCAGGAAAAAACAGGGGCCCGTTTCCTGTCCTCCAAGGGCAGTATGCATGGGTTCGGCCTGTCCCGGGTGGAGGGGATTGTGAAAAAACAGGAGGGAGTCTTTACCGCAGACAGCGAAGACGGCGGCTTTACGGCGGAAGTGCTTCTGCCCCTGTAAGAAATCCCTGTGCCCCATGAAGGCAGGCGTTCAGACGCCTGCCTTCATGGGAAGGACCCACTCTGTTTGCTGCTGCTTTGAGAGCAGATGAAAGAATTCATCCTCCGGCATGGGCTTGGAGTAATAATAGCCCTGTACATGGTCGCATCCTATGCTCTGCAGCAGTTCTACCTGTTCCTTGGTCTCCGTGCCTTCTGCCAGAAGTCCCAGTTTCAGCTTGTTTGCCATACTGACCACCTGCTCCAGAACCAGTTTTCCCTTGTTGGAGATCATGAGGTTTTCCATAAATTTTTTGTCCAGTTTTATGGCGTCAAAAGGTGTCTCCACAAGAATGTTCAGGGAGGAATAGCCGCTGCCGAAATCATCCATCAGCAGGGTATATCCTTCCTTTTTTAACTGCAGGGCCTTACTGCTCACCTGTTCGCTGTCCGCAGATTCCGTGATTTCCAGCTCCAGCAGGGATTTGTCGATCTCATTCTGGGCAATGATGTCAGAGAGAACCTTGATGCACTCGTTGTCATTCAGATGGACTCTCGACACATTGACCGAGACAGGGCAGGGTTTCACGCCCGCCTTGTTGCAGCGGCTGATAAAACGGCAGGCCTTCTCCCAGATATAGTAGTCCACCTTTTTGATATAGCCGTTTTCTTCTATAATAGGGATGAACTGGTCCGGATAGATCATGCCCCGTTTTGGATGCCGCCAGCGCACCAGGGCCTCCGCCCCGATGATTTCATTTCTTGCAATGCTGTATTTTGGCTGTAAATACATCAAAAACTGTCCTTCGGAAATGGCGGTCTGAAGGTTTTCTTCGATAAATTTCCGGTTGTACAGAGAATCTTTGTACTGTTCCTTGTAGAACAGAATATTGGTGAGAATATTGCTTTTTGCTGTTTT
This sequence comes from uncultured Acetatifactor sp., assembly GCA_910587755.1. Lineage (GTDB taxonomy): Bacteria > Bacillota > Clostridia > Lachnospirales > Lachnospiraceae > Acetatifactor. The sequence continues at coordinate 33,909 of CAJUNZ010000006.1, forward strand.
TCTGGCCATGGCCGCCCGGTCTTCCATCTGACGCAGCTCCATGCTCCGGTCTGTGACCGAATATACGCCATAGGTCATCTGCAGCTTTACTCCCTTATAACGGCAGATTCTGGCATCCAGCTGCTGGATGAAGGAAGCCAGGGACTTCTTGGTCTCATACTCGGTGACAATCATAAAGACATCGCTTCTCAAATTCATAAAGTACTGGTCGTCCCGGCAGTAATCCCGCAGCTGTCTGGTGATAAAACCGAGAATCTCGTCCCCGAACCGTTCTCCGTACAGGTCGTTGACAATCTTGAACTTACGGATGTCAAACTGGATGAAGGCCACATTGCCGGCGGCGGTCATCAGAAGATGAGTTACATTCCGGCGGAATTGTTTCAGTCTTCCCAGCTCTTTTAAAATAATCTGCATTTCGTCGGTTTCGGAAAAACATTCCAGATCAAGATCCGAGTCCTGGATATCCTGCAGGTACTCCGTGAGCATGTCTTCCAGGATGTCCACGCTGGCGCTTATGGCGCGGGGACATTTTTGAAGGATCATCTTTTCCTGGCGCACCGCCGCCATGCCTTCCGGCGTGGAGATGTCCTTACCCAGAATTTCCTGGCACCTGGTACGGTCCTCCATGGCGTCTTTGAATCGCTGTATGAACTCCTCGGTCTTCCGGTTGCTGTAGATTTCGGTCTCCCTGTCCTGGGGATCGCAGAAGCCGAAGGCCAGCCCCAACACCAGCATGGAGGCCGTAATGCAGCCGCAGGTGCCGCCCTGGCGCATTCCCCCTGCAAAACAGGTGCTGATCTTAAACGCGGTCTTCAAATCCATTCCGAAATCACCTGCAAACGCACCGAATAAGGCCTGTGAACAATGGTAGCCTTGATATAACAGTTGAGCGGCTTTTTCTTTATGTGTCATCCTGACGCTCCTCCTGCGGCCGGCCTGTATCGGCATTGTCGTCGGTCCGCAATTTAGATATGACTTTGCTGTTTGTCCAGCATATGTTTAAGAAATTCTAAATTTTATTGTAACATATCATGGGCAGATTGTGAAGTATTACTTAAATAAAAAAACGGCAGGCTATCTCCTGTACGAGGAGGCCTGCCGTATGGGATGTGTCTCAGCAAGAGCGCCATGTCCTGAACGACGCTCTCAGATTATATTATGTTCTGGATGCCTGTCTTCTCGGCGAAGTAATGCTGCTTTGCCATAAGTTCCTGCCGCTTTTCTGCCTGGATGCCGTTGAGCATATCTTCAAAAAGCATGTCCCGCATGGGAGTTCCCTTGGACAGGGTGAACAGCTGTGCATTCAGCCACTCGTCCCACAGGTGCGCAAACAGGCTGCGGCTGTCCATAAAGGTATCCACGTTCTCAAAGCCTTTTTCAGGATCATAGTACTGCAGCACCACAAATCCGTAGATGCCCGCGTCCAGCGCAATGATATCTTCTTCCGCATACAGTTCCGCAAAAGCATCCGCCACCTGACGGCATTTTGCCTGCTCTTCCTGGGTTATAAATTTCTTCTCGTTCATGTTATCCTCCTTCTGAAACGAAAGGTGTGCGTCATTTCAGACTTCGGATCCAGTCTTCGTAACGACACACAGGTTAATGGGTTAAATATAGTCTACAGAATATGTAATATAATCCTATGGGAATTATCATACCACATATAAGAAGTAAAGTCTATTCGTTTTCTGAAATATTTTGCGAGAATTTGTCGAAAAAGGGAATTTTTCCATAAAAAGGTCTGCCTTTTCAGTGTGAGGGGATGGTTTTCTGCAGAGTGTCTGGAGAATCAGAATGCCGGAAATTTTTACTGTCCGTATCAAAATAGATGTTTTTTGCCTGGCTCCATGCCGATATATTCAAGTATATCATGCCTGAGAAAAAATGTCTATGAAATAAGGCAAAACTATATGTACACACGGGTAAGAGGGTACTTGATTTTATCCTTATCTTGTTTTAAAATCATTTTGTATCAAACTAAGAAATATATTTACAGATAAACAAGGAGGCGAAAGGCTGTATGCAGAAACGTATTTTGGTGGTGGATGACGACGCGATGAATTTAAGGAGGACGAGTTTGATCCTGGAGAAGCACTATGAGGTTCTGCTGGTGAAGTCAGGGGAGGAAGCTCTGGACAAACTGAAACACGAAAGCATCGACTTAATTCTCCTGGATATTGCAATGCCTGGCATGAACGGTATTCAGACGTTTAAGCGTCTGAAGGAAGATGATGTAGAGATTCCTGTGATTTTCCTGACGGCATCAGGGGATGAAGATGATGTAATGACAGCGATCAGACTGGGGGCGGCTAATTATCTGAAGAAACCCTTTATGCCAAAAGAGCTTCTGGAGCGGGTGGCAAAGGAGTTTGAGAAAAAGTGAGGACAGAGGCACAGACAAGCATACATTTGTTTATGGCAGGTGTTGTCAGCACATTCAGCGTGATGTTGACTTTGATTACTTTGGCAATGCTTTGGGAACCGTGGACGGTTGTTTTGACGGTGGTAGGCTGCTTTGTGGTATGGTGGCTTCATATTGGCAGAATTGGCTCAGATCTGTTGTATGAAAATATTTGTGCCGGATTGTTGATGATGGAGTTTTTTTTCTTTGGGGTACACAGCACCAGCCTCTATGATATTCCTCTTGTGGCCTGTGTGCTTCTTGTCAGCCTGTCCCTGCTGAGCAGGAAATTGCTGTTGTATCTGATCGGCGCTCTGTATGTGGTCATGCTGTTGTACCATTTTCTGCTGCTCCAGACCATTTCAGCCCATATGGGTCTGGAAGGCGCTCTGCGGATGGTGCTGGGCGCCGCCTCCGTGGCGGGGGTGGTGGCAGTGGGAAGATACCGGATCAACAGACGCCACCGGGAGCAGAGGAAATATTCCAGTATGCAGGAACAGCTGCAGACGGCGGTGCGCCAGAATGCCGATTTCCTGTCAAATGTATCCCATGAGCTGCGGACTCCTGTGAATATGGTCATCGGGATCAGCGAGGTGGCTTATGGGAAAGCTGTATCCAAGGAAGTCAGGGATGATTTAGACTCTATAAAACTGGCTGGCAAAAGGCTGTCCAGCCAGATTAACAATATTCTCAATTATACTGAAATTGTGGAGAACACGCTTTCTGCGGTGAATGAACCCTATGCTATTACTTCTGTGGTCAATGATGTGGTTGCCATGGCGGCCATACAGGGCAGCAGTCATCAGCTGGAGCTGGTGTTTGACATGGATCCCAGAATTCCTTCGGTTCTGGTGGGAGATGCGGAGAAAATTTCCCATGTAATTAAAACTCTTCTGGAGAATTCTCTTAAATTTACCGAGGAGGGCGGTATTGACGTCTATGTGGGATACCGCCGTGAGGAATATGGGATCAATCTGATTGTGGACGTCTGTGATACAGGCATCGGCATGACGTCTTCCCAGCTGGGGCAGATGAAGGATGATTTCTATCAGGCGGATTCCGGAAGCAGGCGTTATGTGGGCGGCCTGGGCCTGGGAATTCCCATTGCCCGGGGGCTGCTTCACGCCATGGGGGGCTTTGTACACTTTGAAAGCAGGGAACAGCAGGGAATGCAGGCTCACATTGTCATTCCCCAGAAGGTGGAGAATTACACCCCCAGTATTGTGGTGCCAAATGCCCAGCAGCTGTGCATTGCGTGCTATTTCCGGCCGGAGCGGTACAGCCGCGACGAAGTGAGAAGATATTATGATAATATGATACTTCATCTTGTGGAAGGGCTTGGCATTGAGGGATACCAGGCGCACAATTTTGAAGGGCTGCAGAAGCTGCAGAGAGAACATAAACTGACCCATATTTTTATTGCCCAGCTGGAATACATGAAAAATTCTCCTTATTATGAAGAACTGGCGCTGACGCATCAGGTGGCGGTGATAGCGGAGAAAGACTTTGTGCTGGATGAGGACAGCAGGCTGCTGGTGCTGAGAAAGCCGTTTTTTGCTTTGACCATCGTAAATCTGCTCAGCGGGCAGGAGCGGGACACTAACTTTGAAGAGATTCATAATTTGGGACGCAGGCCATTTACCTGCAACGGCGTGCACGCGCTGGCGGTGGACGATGAGGAGATGAACCTTATGGTGGCCAAGGGGGTGCTGGGAAACTACGGCATGCAGGTGGACACCTGCCTCAGCGGCAAGGAGGCCGTGGAGCGCTGTATGGAGAAATCTTATGACATCATCTTTCTGGACCATATGATGCCTGGATTTGACGGTGTGGAGACCCTCAAGCGCATTCGGGAGATCAATGACGGGGCCTATAAGACGCTGCCGGTGGTGGCTCTGACAGCAAACACCATCAGCGGCGCCAGGGAAATGTTTCGGAATGAGGGATTTTCGGAATTCGTACCAAAACCCATTGAGCGTTCTGTTCTGGAGAGGGTTCTGCGCAGGGTGCTGCCGGAGCACTGTATCCAGTATGAATCAGAACAGGAGATATGCATAAAGATGCCGGAGGGTGTGGAGCCGGAGATTGATTCTGTGGAGATTTACCGGGAGATGCCGGAGGAGTCCTCTGCGGAAGGAAGTGCAGTGGAAGAGGAAGGAACTGGACTGCCTTATGGTTCTCTTGTGCGGGCAGGTATCAATGTGGGGATGGGCCTGGATTACTGCGGCGGAGAGGAAAGCTTTTATCTGGAAATGCTGCAAATGTTCCAGGAACAGGAAGAGGAGAAGCGCGCAGAGATCATATCCCTGTACGAGGAGGGCAATTGGAAGGACTATGCCATTAAGGTCCATGCGCTGAAGAGCACTTCGCTGACTATCGGCGCGGAAGCCCTGTCAGAGCAGGCCAAGGCACTGGAACAGGCGGGCAAGAACGAGGATGAGGGCTTTATCCGCAGCAACCATTCCCGGCTGCTGCAAATGTATCAGGAAGTCTGCAGAAGTATTGCCAATCTTTAAAGGATATGTGTCCCACAGAGGGGCAGTGAGGAGTTAGCGTGTTTAAGAAATGGTTTGACAATATCTTTGACCACAGGATCAGCCTGAGAGAGCGCATGTTCCGTCTGGTCACAAGCATCAGCATGATCGCCCTGCTCTTTATGCTGGTTATGTGCAGGTACACGGCAAACCTGTTTTTGCTGGCGGGAAGCCTGTTGTTTATGTATCTGGCCATGAGGATCAGTATTAAGAAAGAAAATATCAATGGGGGGGCCACGGCCACAGTGGTGCTTCTGCTCTGTCTGTTTCCCATTGTGTTTTTTACTGGGGGCGGGATTTACGGCGGGGTGCCGGAGTGGTTTGTGCTCTGTTTTATTTACATTATCATTACCCTGGAGGGAAAGCGGAAAGGCGTGTTTTTCCTGCTCTGTACGGCGGAGACAGTGGCATGTTATTACATAGCATATAATCATCCGGAGTATGTGATGCAGAATACCAAAGCAGAGGCGTATTTTGATTCCATCCGCTCTGTGGTTCTGGTGGGAGGGCTCACCAGCCTTCTGCTTCTGTTCCTGACCCATCTGTACGAAAAGGAGAACAAGCTTACGGTTCAGCAGAAGAAGGAGATAGAGGAGCTGAACCAGGCGGAGAACCACTTTTTCTCCAGCATGAGCCATGAGATCCGCACCCCTATCAACACCATTATCGGTCTGAATGAGATGATACTGCGGGGGGATATTTCTGATGACATTGCGGAGAATGCACGGAATATCCGGGGAGCCAGTAAAATGCTGCTGACGCTGATCAATGACATTCTGGATCTGTCCAAGATTAAATCCGGCAAGATGGAGATTGTGAACGTGTCCTATGAGACAGGGGAGCTTTTTTCGGAAATCGTCAACATGATATGGATCAAGGCGAAGGAAAAGGGGCTGGAATTCAAGCTGCACGTGGATCCATCCATACCCAGCATGCTCTGCGGCGATGAGGTGCGGATCAAGCAGGTGCTGATCAATCTGCTGAACAATGCGGTGAAATATACAAAGGAGGGGACTGTCACCCTCTCTGTCCGCTGTGAGCGGGTGGGGCTGAACCGGGTGCGGGTCTGGTATTCTGTGGAGGACACCGGCCAGGGAGTGAAAAAGGAAAATATTCCCTACATCTTTGATGCTTTTAAGCGGGTGGATGAGAAGAAAAACCGTCACATTGAGGGAACGGGTCTGGGCCTGAGTATTGTCCGTCAGCTGGTGGAGCTGATGGGGGGAGAGATCAGTGTAAACAGTGTCTACATGAACGGCTCCACATTCCTTGTGACCCTGGAGCAGGACATTATAAGCGAGAAGGAGCTGGGAATGTTCACGCTGAGTTCCCGCATGAAGGTCCGGGAGGGGGAGCAGTACAAGCACAGTTTTGAGGCGCCGGATGCACATGTGCTGGTGGTGGATGACAATGAGATGAATCTGCTGGTGGTGTGCAAGCTGCTTTCGGATACGAAGATTCAGATTGATACCGCCTCCAGCGGCGCGGAATGTCTGAGACTGACGCAGTTTAAGCACTATGACTGTATTTTGATGGATCATCTGATGCCGGAGATGGACGGGATAGAGTGTCTTCATGCGCTTCGTGTACAGCCAGGGGGACTGTGCCAGGACACTCCTGTGATAGCTTTGACGGCCAATGCAGGAAGTGACAATCAGATGCTCTATCGGAAAGAGGGATTCAACGGCTACCTGGCAAAGCCCATCAGCGGGGTTCTGCTGGAGGCTGCGGTTCTGAGCATTCTGCCCAAAGAGCTGGTGAAGCTCAGCGAGGAAGCCAGCCAGTCGGAGATCGGCAAAGAAGTGCTGATCTTTGAACAGGCCAAGAGGATGTCTCTGATGGTCACTACGGACAGTGTGTGCGATCTGCCGGAAGCTCTCAAGAAGGAGTTTGGCATCTGTATATGCCCTTACTATGTCCGCACGGAACAGGGACGTTTTCTGGACGATTCGGAGCTGATGGTGGATGAGCTGCTGTCCCATATGGCTGAGGGGAAGGACGGTATGTCCCAGCCTCCTGATGTGGAGGACTATGAAAGGTTTTTTGCACAGCGGTTGAATGAAGCGCAGAATGTGGTGCATATTACCATGGCAAAACATGTGAGCGCAGGCTACCGCAATGCGGTGGAGGCGGCCAAATCTTTTGAAAATGTCACGGTGATTGACTCGGGGCATCTCTCCAGCAGTATGGGGCTTTCGGTGCTGTACGCCGCCCATTTGGCCCAGAACCATGCCTCAAAGGATCAGATTGTGGAGGTGGTTAATAGGCTCAGGCGCTATATCTCCTCCGCTTTTATCATTGACAGTACCCATATGATGTGCCGTTCGGGGCAGATTTCCAGGAAGATTCAGGTGCTGTGCGACGCTCTGCTCCTGCATCCTGTGATTGTGCTGCGGAAGAGCCGGATGGCGGTGGGCAGCATGGAGATGGGAAGTTTCAACCATGTGATTAAGAGCTATGTGCGGAAGGTACTTTTAAATACAACGAATATCGACAGGCGTATCCTGTTTATCACTTACGCCGGAATGGACGAGAAAAGTCTTGCCTATATCCAGGAACTGGTGCGGCAGTACTGTCCTTTTGAGAGAGTGTACCTGCAGAAGGCCTCCTCCGCCATTGCCAGCAACTGCGGTCCGGGGTCCTTCGGCCTGCTGTTTATGAAGAAGAATGATTTGTCCATCACTTTTTCCGAGGCTTCCAGGGGAGCCTGATGTTTGTGCAAGTTTGTGTAAAAAGGGGCAGGGACCTTATTTGTAAAATAAGGTCCCTGCCCCTTTTTAAGCTTCCGGTCTATTTTGGTCTACAAAACATCTCTTAACTTTATTGCCAGCTGTTCCACGGCCTCCTGATTGACTTCTACGTGAGAATTATAATAATGGTTCACCTCTGTGTATAACTCATAGAAGCATCTTTTCTGCTTAAAATTAGGGCTCAGAGGGAATTTTTGAGCGTATTTTTTTAATAGCCCATATGATTTTCCATTGGCGTTATCCAGCTGATACAGGTCATATTCATTATCCGCCCAGCAGCAATCAAAGGGATCAATTACCGCTGCGGCATGAGTTTTATCCTCGTTTAACATGATATTCCAGGTATTATAATCTCCGTGAATGAGCCTTGCCTTTGTAACAGGCAGGTAGAATATCTGATCAAAACACTTTATGGACTGCTCAAAAATGGACAGCACATTGCTGGAAAGCTGTTTCATCGTATGAAGTTCTCCGGCTTTCTCCACAATTTTACAGGCGATGGGATAATAATATTCTTGCCAGCTTTGACAATAGCGTGTGGCATTTAAAGGACCAAATCCTGCTGGATTTACCGTATTATGGATGGCAATCAGATTGTCTACTATTTCGTCGCCTATAGTGGCTTTCGCCTGTTCTGAAATTCCTGTAAGGTCAAAATCTCCTGCATTGACGCCTTTTAAATATTCCATGAATACGACATCATAAGCTAAACCAGAATTGACCTTCTCCTGCACATTATATATTTCAGGCATTTTCAGTGAGCTGTGTTTAGAAAGCAACCGTATCTGTTCCGCTTCCCCTGGGGCATAGTTGGGGAATAGATACAACTTTGCAATCATGGTGGATGGAGCACATGGAAGGGTAACGGAAAAAGCTCTGCCATAAAATCCCCCTCCCAATGCCATTATTTTTTCAGGCTGAACATGAAAATAATTTGTAACGGCCTGGATTATTGTATTTTCCATCGAGTTTTACCTTCCTTTTTATCATTCTGGAAACAGTTATCGTGTGAAGACAAACTTGATAAAAAATATGCGAATTAGACTTATGGTAACCTTCATCCAAACTCTACATAAAATACTTACACTTTTCAAAATAGAGTTGCTGCTCTTTTTCAAACAGGCCATTCATCAAATTCAACACTTTTTCTTCTCTATACTCCTTCAAAGCCTCCAGATACCCATTCCTATTTGATTCTTCAATCACAACCGGCACAATATCATTCTTCAGACACTCTCTAAAAAGAAGCAACCTGCCAGTTCGACCATTACCATCCTGAAAAGGATGTATACTCTCGTATCTGGCATGGAATTCAGCCAATACAGAAATCTTTTTATCCTGATTGTTATACCAGTCCATAAGCAAATACATTTCTTGGGCAACATTCTCCGGTCTGACAGTCTGATACATGCCAATCATATTAGGACGCTGCTTATAATCACCAATGGCATATCCATTAGCGCGATCCTCAAACACCCCAGACTTCAGCTCATAATGAAATTGCTTAATCAGATCCTGTGATAATGGTTCATCCAATGTATCCAACATCTTATTAAACATCAGAAAATGGCCATTCATCTCCTCAACATCTTTAGCTCTATAGTAATCGTCTGACTTAGGCAGAGTCCCATTATCAAACAAAGAAGCTGTCTGTTCCTCAGTAAGCGTACTTCCCTCAATCTTGTTTGAGTTATAGGCAAGTAAGCGCTGCGTATACGCATACACACCAGTTCTATCGAACTTGTCTCTTTCTATTTTGAATCTATCCAGAAGAAAATCTAAAAACTCTTTATTTGTGGGATTATTCATGTCTATACCTCGTGGATATCATTAATCATACATGCTCCTCAATCATTTTCTTAACTCTTTCAATTTCATCAAAACCGTACTGTTTCTTGTACTGACATTATATGCTGCTATTATGCACAAGTCAATTAAATTATACCTGTTACTGTCTATTCTTCCTTCCAAGGAGTACCTATTACAAAGCTCCGGTTTGTATACCTGTTTTGTTACCGTGCTTGTCTTTCATGAGCTTGAAAAGCCTGTCATATTCAGCATTGACTTTCTGCATGTCTGCCACATTTCCGCCATTATCAGGGTGGTGCTTCTTGAGCAGATCCTTGTACTGTTTCCGTAATTCCTGTAAATTGTTTACATTGCTGAAATATTTCGCCATACCTGAATCTCTCCATAATCAAAAAGGCGCAGGCCCTCAACAACTTAATAGGCTCTGCACCCTTTGCATGGCTACCATTATTCAGCAGTAATTTTATTAGGCTGTTCTTTTCTCCAGTTCTTCAATTCTGCTTTCAAGCTGATCTATTTTCTTTATCAGAAGACCGATTGATTCACGTTCCAGTTTGCAGGCGTTTACTTCATGTTGCAATGAATCCAACTGGGCTTCAACTTTATCAAATCTCTTGTTTACACGTTCGTCTACATGCGCAATTTCCTCTAAGATGGCATTTAGCATCATTTTTATTTCATTATCCATATAACTGTACCTCCCTGTGAAAAGAGTATACCATGTTTGGGGTGCAAAGTCTATTAAATTGTCAAGGGGCTGTTGTGATTGGTTACGGGAATGTTGTACATAAAAATATGTACCTTGTAAACGGTGAAATACACAAAAATATGTACTGTCTTTTGCCAAAGTACATGATAACATATACATTATCTTGAAAAAATACAGTTAATATGATAAGATTAAACAGAATAGAGTTCAGAAAGGAGATTGCCAATGTTTTCAAATACTATAAAAGAAATTATAGAAGATTATAAAAGAAATGGAAAAGTCCTTACTCAAAATGATCTTGCCAAGGTGTTAGGAATGACAAAGCAAAGCTTCTCAAATAAAATGCAAAGAGATACTTTTACAGCAGAAGATATTGTGAAAATTGCGGAGTATTTAAATATGAAAGCTGTTTTGAAAGGGGATCACGAATACACAATAAAGTAAAACACAATACTTTAATTTATACAAAGAAATTTAGAAAGCGGAATACGTTTCTGCTTTCTTTTTTTATATTAAAAAAACACATAAAAATATGTACAATATAACCCGAGAGAGGTACATGTTTTTGTGTATTATGCCAATAGATAAAGTACACATATTTGTGTATAATGGACTCATCAGTTAAGCAAGCACCACCTACTTACTGACACACTCCCTCACATCTCTTGGGGAGTAGCATTACAGGCACCTTGAAAATTGAATAAGGGCTTTACACTTTGGGCATTGATTGATATAATGAAAGTACCAAATACGAACTTGTAACTGTATACGTACACGGCGCTTATAGAAAGTAGGTGATTAAATGCCAAATGGTCTTGAAATTGCAAAAGCTGCCATTGATGATTTTAAGAAAATACAGAGATATATGGCAATTGCAAAAAAAGAGAATGCAGTGGAAACTTATGCAGAGCTAAAAGAAGAATATATTTCCTTAAAAGCAATTCTGAATGTGGCAGGCGTGAATCTGGCAGAGCTTGACAAAATTAAAGAGTAACAAATAACTACAACCAAATAGCAATCATTAACAAAGGTGTGAAGTCCTTATTCAGTATTTAAGGGCCTTGCACCTTTTTAATTTGCAGATGTAAAAATAACACGTATACACTAAACAAAACAAAGTACATACAAGGATGTAAATATAATGATAGTTGAATTATTGAAACCATATAAAGGATTTAAAATTGAAAAATCGTATGAAAAAAGCAGATGGAACAATCAAGAAAGATACCATAATATATACAGCTTATGGAGATGATGAGGACAACGCTTTATTTGATGCGGCAACGACATTATTAGAGTTGAAAAAGAAAAAATCCAAAAATCCTCTCATAACCCTTGATTTTCTGCTCTCACCGTATTATAATGGCATTCGTAAATAAAAGAAAATTCTTCGGGGCAGGGTGAGATTCCCTACTGGCGGTACAGTCCGCGACCCGCGACAGTTTTCTGCGGCTGATTTGCAGTGCAGGGTGACTGGAGCGGCTGACTCGGTGAAAGTCCGGGACCAACAGTATAGTCTGGATGAGAGAAGAAAAAGCAGCCATGGGCTTATGCGGCGGGAGCGGTGTTTTGAAAGTTTTCGGCGTGGCGGAGCATGGTTGGCTGTGCATGTGGAAAGTGCACCCCGGAGCCTTGCGGTTCCGGGGTATTTTTATGCGCAGGCCCGTGGGGTGGAAGTTTACCGTTAAAGTGGCGGGTAGGGGAAGAAAAATCTTCTCTACTCGATTGCCCGCAGATGGATCTGCCCAAGGCGTCTGCCAATGGGCATGGGCGGCGTTTCCGGCAGGCGGCACAGAGAAGAATTTTCCGACAAAATCTACAGGCCTGCAGGCGCCAGTGAGGGCATATGCCTCAGAGCCGGAAAACGGAGGAAAAGAAAAATGAATGAACTGTTCCAAAATGTAGCGGAAAATGCGCTTTATGTGCTGAGTTTCCTGCTGATTATCGCGGCGCTTTTTGTGTTTGCGCTTTTTCTGGAGAAGGCGGCCAGGAAAAAGAACAATATCGAAGGCCCGGTTTTTACCACCAGAAAAATTGCCATGATCGGCATGTTCTCCGCCATTGCCATGGTCCTGCACCTGTTTAACTTTCCGCTTCCCTTTGCACCGGGATTTTACAAGCTGGACTTCAGTGAACTGCCCATTCTGGTGGGAGCCTTTGCCTTTGGCCCTGCGGCGGGAGTTATGATGGAGTTTGTGAAGATTGTGCTGAAACTTTTCGTCAAGGGCACCAGCACTGCCTTTGTGGGAGACCTGGCAAACTTTGTCATAGGATGCAGCATGATCCTGCCTGCGTCGGCAATCTATGCCTTTCATAAAAGCAAAAAGATGGCCGTGACAGCCTGTGTTGTGGGCACGCTGATTCTGACAGTCTTTGGCACCGCTTTTAACGCAGTATATCTTCTTCCTGCATTTTCCAAGCTCTACAGCCTGCCCCTGGAGAGTCTTCTGGAAATGGGGAGCAAGGTAAATCCTCTGGTGAAGGATGGCAGTATTATCAGCTTTGTGGCCGCCTGCGTGGCGCCTCTGAACCTGATTAAAGGCGCTACGGTATCTATTGTCACCTTGCTTGTCTACAAACCTTTAAGCCCCTTAATCAAAGCAGGGCATGACCTTGACAAAGGTGGGAAGTAGTTTTCTTTTTTCTTGCTTTTTTCAGCCGGATAGAGTAAAATTGCATACAGCGACGATAAATGCAGGGGACCGGCGGGGCGTATTGCCAGCCGTCCCCTTTCCGGCAGATAGAGGAAAGATCATGTTAAACATAACGGTGAAGATTGAGGCGGGAGATTTATATGATTACATGCTGAGGCACTCCTTCAACAGCCCAGCTGGCATTGTGGGGAGCACTTTTGGCGCGGTATTGATCCTCTTTGCCCTGGCTACCAGACAGTGGATGTTCCTTGTGCTGGGCCTGGTGATGCTGCTTTACCTGCCCTGGACGCTGTTTTTGAAAAGCAGGAGGCAGGTCCTGTCCAACCCGGCGTTTCAGGAACCTCTCCAGTATACCCTTGACGAGGAAGGGCTGACTGTCTCCCAGGGGGAGGAGCAGGCCCAGATGGCCTGGGAGGACATGCACAAGGCAGTTTCCACATCCAGAAGTATCATTCTGTACACTTCCCGGGTCAATGCCACCCTGTTTCCCAGGCGGCAGCTGGGGGATCAGAAGGAGGCTCTGGTGGAGATGATTTCCACGCACATGCCCCCTGGAAAAGTGAAAATCAAGTAAAACAGGGTACAAGGGCAGGTACAAGGACAGGAGGGACCACAAGCATGAAAGAGGACATATGCCTGCAACAGGGAGGGAGCATACAGAGGGCGGCGCTTCCTGTCCAGGGTACGGATATGGAGCACATCCGCCTGGCATTGAAGGCGGAGAGCAGGGTGGTTCTGGAGGCGTTTGGCCCGGAGGAGACCTTTGCCCTTGGAAAAATGCTGGGCGGGGCCGCCGCCCCGGGACAGGTTGTGACTCTCACAGGGGACCTGGGAGCGGGCAAGACCGTTTTTGCCCAGGGATTTGCCCACGGGCTGGGGATCCAGGGACCGGTGAACAGTCCCACGTTTACCATTCTGCAGGTGTACCGGGAGGGCCGTCTGCCCTTGTATCATTTTGATGTCTACCGTATCGGGGATGTGGAAGAGATGGAAGAGACAGGGTTTGAGGACTGCATCTACGGGGAGGGCGTCTGCCTGATTGAGTGGGCGGATCTGATCGGCGAGATCCTGCCCCGGGAGAGACTGCAGGTTATTCTGGAAGGAGATCCGGAGAAGGGTTTTGATTATAGACGGATTACTCTGGAGACGGAAAATTCAAACTGCTGATTGGGGGTATAGATGAAAATACTGGGTTTGGACAGCTCCGGCCTTGTGGCAGGTGTTGCCCTGGTGGAGGATGACGTGCTTGTGGCAGAATATGCCACCAATTACAAAAAGACCCATTCCCAGACGCTGCTTCCCATGTTGGACGAGCTGAGGCGAATGGTGGAACTGGATCTGGACAGCCTGGATGCCATTGCGGTGGCCTCCGGGCCGGGCTCGTTTACGGGTCTTCGCATCGGCTCCGCCACGGCCAAGGGTCTGGGCATGGCCCTTGGAAAACCGCTGGTGGAGGTGCCCACTCTGGAGGGACTTGCCTGGAATCTCTGCCTTTGGGAGGGAGCTGTCTGCCCCCTGATGGATGCCAGGAGAGGTCAGGTATATGGGGCGGCTTATGAGTTTCGGCCCGGAGAGGAACTTCTGCCCCGGGAATTGATTCCCCAGATGCCTGTGGAGATAGGAGAGTTGCTGGAGAGGGTGAATGACCTGGGTAAAAGTGTTGTTTTCCTGGGGGACGGAGCTGCGGTATACCGGGATGTGATTCGGGAGAAATGTAGGGTGCGGCACTGTTTTGCTCCTTCTGGCAGCAGCAGCCAGAGGGCGGCCAGCGTGGCGGGTCTGGGAGCGCTCTATTTTGCCCAGGGCAGAACGGTTTCTGCGGCTTCTCACCGGCCTGAATATCTGCGAAAAAGCCAGGCGGAGCAGCAGGCCCAGAGGGCGGCAGACTGCCGGGGAGAGTCTTAATGGAGCTTGGGGAGATTGAGATCAGAAAACTGCAGGAAAGGGATCTGGAGGAACTGGCCGCAATAGAGGCGGAGTCCTTCTCCATGCCCTGGTCCAGGGATGCCTTTGCACAACTGCTGGAACAGCCCTACTGTTTCTATCTGACAGCCCTGCTGGAGGGTGAGATTGCCGGATGCTGCGGTTACACCAGTCTCTGCGGGGAGGCCTGCATTGACAATGTGGTGGTGGCGGAGAGATACCGGAACCGGGGTGTGGCCCAGGCCATGCTGGGGGAGCTGATCGCCAGAGGGGAGTCGGATCAGGTGGAGGCCTTCACCCTGGAGGTCCGCGTGAGCAATGCCCCCGCCATACATATCTACGAAAAACTGGGTTTTGTCTGTGAGGGGATTAGGCCCGGATTTTACGAAAAACCCCGGGAGGACGCCATGATCATGTGGAGACGCTGAGTCTGGTTCCGGGGAGTGCAGGGGGATAAAATCACCTTTAAATCCAACAATTTCCACGCGCATTTGCGTATATTTTTGATATAATGGTTTCAGTTCGGAGAAACCGGACGGTGACGGTTATGGCGGCATATGCACGAAGGGAGAGGAAAACATGCGTAGATACGGGGACGGACAGGAAAGGGAACTGATTTCGGTAGTCTGCAACAAATGCGGCAGGGAGCTGAAGGTGGAGAAGGGATACCTGAGAGAGTTCTGTTTTGCCGGTGATGCCCTTTTCGGATACTTCAGCCGCAAGGACGGCACCGCCCACCATTTTGACCTCTGTGAGGACTGTTATGACGAGATGACGGCACAGTTTGCACTGCCCGTGGAGGAGACGGAGAAACTGGAGCTTTTATAAAAACGGATCAAATGATCAAAAGGGAAGGAATATAGAAAATGCTGGATGTAAGCCTGCTGGGAACGGGAGGGATGATGCCGCTGCCTTATCGGTGGCTCACGGCCCTGATGCTTCGGTACAACGGAAAAAGCATACTGATCGACTGTGGGGAGGGGACACAGATTGCCCTGCGGGAAAAGGGCTGGAGCCCCAACCCCATCGACATCATCTGTTTTACCCACTATCACGCCGACCATATCAGCGGGCTTCCCGGCATGCTCCTCACCATGGGAAACGCTGAGAGGCGGGAGCCGCTTCTTCTGATGGGTCCCAAGGGACTGACACGGGTGGCCGGCGCTCTGTGCACCATAGCGCCGGAGCTGCCCTTTGAGGTCCGGTATCAGGAGATCACAGAAGCCGAGCAGACATTTTCTTTTGACGGATTTCAAATTAAGGCTTTCAAGGTGAGCCATAGTGTGGTATGCTATGGATATAGCATGACAGTTCCAAGAGGCGGCCGTTTTGACAAGGAACGGGCGCTTCAGCTGCAGGTTCCCATGAAGCTGTGGAGCAGGCTGCAGAAGGGGGAGACGGTGGAGGCGGAGGGTGTCACCTACACTCCGGATATGGTGCTTGGGGCCCCCCGGAAAGGGCTGAAAGTGACCTACTGCACTGACACCAGGCCCGTGGAGTCCATTGTGACCAACGGAGCGGAGTCTGACCTGATGATCCTGGAAGGGATGTACGGGGAGTCCGACTAGCTGGCCAAGGCCAGGGAGAACCGGCATATGACCATGTGCGAGGCGGCTGCAGCCGCCAAAGCGGCGGGGGCGGCACAGCTTTGGCTGACTCATTACAGTCCCTCCATGATGCGTCCGGAGGACTATATGGGGCCTGTGAAAAAGATATTTCCCAATGCGGTGGCGGCAAAGGACGGAAGAACTGTTGAACTAAAATTTGAAGAGGAGTAAACGGTGTACCGTCATATGGCTGAGGACGATGCATCCTGTCAACCGAGATGAAAAAGAAAACTACGATAGTGACGCTTATAAGCATGGTGGCAATAGCGGCGGTGGTGTGCTGTTTTGCCTTCCTGTCCGGAAAGACAAGACAGACAGGGGCGGATCCTGCCATGAATGCGGTGCAGAAGGTTCTGAGCCGTGATATGCAGAATGACTATCCCTCTACGGTGAAGGAAGTGGCTAAGTACTATACGGAGATCCAGAGATGTCTGTATAATGAAGAGTATACGGAGGAGGAGCTTGCGCAGCTGTGCAGCCGTACCCGGGAACTGTATGACCAGGAACTGCTGCAGATCAACAGTGAGGAGCACCACCTGTCACAGCTGAGCAGTGAGGTGGAGGCTTTCCGGACCAGAAAATGCCAGGTGGTGAGCATTTCCGTGGCGCAGAGCACAAATGTGGACTATTTTGAGGAGGACGGCTACAGTTTTGCCCGGATCCTGTGCAGGTACACCATCAGGGAGGACGGCGAGCCGGGAGAATCCCAGATTATATTTCTGATGCGAAAGGATAAGGACAGGCACTGGAAGATATACGGTTGGGACCAGGCGGGGAATGTGAATCCGCTGTGAGTGCAGAAAGAGTGCCTGCAATACTGCAGGGAGGGGAATCAGTTGGAGCAGAATCATAAAGAGGAGGTCTTGATGCTTGCCATTGAGAGCTCCTGCGACGAGACAGCAGCTTCCGTTGTGAAAAACGGCAGGGAGGTGCTGTCAAATGTTATTTACAGCCAGATTGCGCTGCACACCAGTTACGGTGGTGTGGTGCCGGAGATTGCATCCAGGAAACATATCGAGAAGATCAACCAGGTCATTCAGGAAGCGCTGGATCAGGCGGGGACGGCTTTGAAAGACCTTACGGCCATAGCCGTCACCTACGGTCCGGGTCTGGTGGGGGCGCTTCTGGTGGGAGTGTCCACAGCCAAGGCCCTCAGCCTGGCCACGGGCATTCCCCTGGTGGGAGTCCATCATATCAGCGGCCATGTGAGTGCAAATTATATCGAGTATAAAGAGCTGGAGCCGCCGTTTCTCTGTCTTGTGGCGTCAGGGGGACATTCCCATCTTCTTATGGTGAAGGACTACGGAGAGTATGAGGTCATCGGCATGACCAGGGACGACGCGGCGGGGGAGGCCTTTGACAAGGTGGCCCGCGCTATTGGCCTGGGATATCCCGGAGGGCCCAAAATAGATGCCATTGCCAGACAGGGCCGTGCGGATGCCATTTTGTTTCCCAGGGCGAAGGTGGCTGAAAATGAATATGACTTCAGTTTCAGCGGACTGAAGTCGGCGGTGCTGAATTATCTCAACTCCTGCAGGCTGAAGGGGGAGGAATTTTCTCAGGCGGATGTGGCGGCCTCCTTCCAGAAGGCGGTGGTGGACGTTCTGGTGGAGCGCTCCATGCATGCGGCGGAGAGCACCGGCTGCAGAAAGTTTGCCCTGGCAGGGGGCGTGGCGTCAAATTCTTCCCTCAGGGAAGCCTTTGAGCAGGAGTGCGGCAGACGGGGAATTCGTTTTTACCGGCCCTCCCCGGGGCTGTGCACGGACAATGCGGCAATGATCGGCGCGGCAGGTTATTATGAGTACAGGAGAGGGGTGCGCCACGGGTTTGACCTGAACGCGGTGCCGGATCTGAAATTGTGACAGATACCCCGGGCGTCCTGGGAGGGCTGTGCTGTCTTTTTTGCCCCCTCTCTGCTGTGGAGGATAAGATAGAGAAAGGAGACCCGGACTTTGGAGAAAAGACAGTGTACGGCCATTGTTCTGGCGGCGGGAAGCGGGAAGCGGATGGGAGGCGCCACTGCAAAACAGTTTATGCTTCTGGGGGATAAGCCCGTTATCTGGTATTCCCTTCAGGCGGTGGAGCAGTCCCAGGTGATCCACAGGTGTATTCTGGCAGCTCCGGAGCAGGAGATTCCCTATGTAAAACGGGAGATTGTGGAAAAGTACGGTTTCCGAAAGGTGGAGGCGGTGGTGCCCGGGGGCGGTGAGCGCTATGAGTCTGTGTACAGTGCTCTCTGCAGGGCGGCACAGACAGAAGGGTATATTTTTATCCATGACGGCGCAAGGCCTTTTCTCACGGAAGAGATTCTCTGTTCTCTCTATGAAGAGGTACGTCGGCACAGGGCCTGTGTGGCGGCGGTGCCGGTGAAAGATACCATCAAGCTGGCAGATGACAGTGGATTCGCGGTGCAGACTCCTGACAGGAGCAGGGTGTGGGCGGTGCAGACCCCGCAGGTTTTTGAGGCAGGGCTGATTCTGGAGGCGTACAGGCAGCTGTTTGAGAAGAAGGGCTCACTGGAGAAACCTGTCACAGACGATGCCATGGTGGTGGAAGAGATGCTGGGGCTTCCGGTAAAACTGGTGGAGGCTTCCTACCAAAATATTAAGATAACCACCCCGGAGGATATTCTCACCGCCCGCAGTTTTCTGACCGGCCAGGGCCCGGAAAAGGCTTAAAATCAAGGGTTTGGAGGCCCTGAAAAAATTTTTGACAAAATTTGAAAAAAGCTGTTGACATTGGAGAGAGTTTTTGGTAGAATGAATTTCGTCGCTGAGGTCGCTAAGTGAGCGACACGCTTGGAGAGATATCGAAGTGGTCATAACGAGGCGGTCTTGAAAACCGTTTGTCCGCAAGGGCGCGTGGGTTCGAATCCCACTCTCTCCGCTCAGAAGGACAGGGATACAGAGACAGCGATTTAGAATCAGCTTATTTGGAGAAGTACCCAAGAGGCCGAAGGGACACCCCTGGAAAGGGTGCAGGTCGTTAACAGCGGCGCGAGGGTTCAAATCCCTCCTTCTCCGTTTGGCAGTTCCTTGGAGGGACATGCCAACAGCACCTTGACAAACGAACAGCAATGCAGCCCTGAAAATTCCAGGAGACCGGAAACGGTCGGAGATTTCAGAGTTAAAAAGAACGAGACCAAAAGACAG
>CAJUNZ010000007.1 GCA_910587755.1 uncultured Acetatifactor sp.
GGGGTTCTCACCCACAATACACCGCACCCTTTGCTGGGCGCACTAAGCGCTTAATTTAAGGGGGCGGGCACTTTGTCCGGGACGCAGAGGTCGCAGGTTCGAATCCTGTCGCATCGACTTTTTCTTACAGACATGGGCTTTTTACAAGCCCATGTTTTTTTTGGACAGAGAACAAATCCCTCAGCTGTACAGCCGGGGGGATTCATTCTCTGTCCAGTTTTATATTCCTGTCTTCTCCTTATAGAACATTTTCCGCAGCGTACAGATATCCCTGGGCAGTTTTTCCCTCTCCTCCACATCGTGAAGTTTCCTGACCCAGGCATAGTACTCATTAGCCAGAGGCGTGGTTAGAACCGCAGTCCTGGTGATATAGCCCTTCCGTATGGCCTCATGGGACACACCCCGCAGCAGCTTCCAGAAATTATAGTAGAAAAGTTTAAGCTTGGTCATATAGCCTGCGCTGTCTTCCACCACAAATCCCTCTATTCTGCGGCCATGGTACTCATAGTCCTCCTGCAGAATGTCATAGTACCAGTCAAAAAACTCCTGCCATGTGGCAATCTCGAATGCCTTTTCCTTGGGACGCAGCCCGAATTGTCCCGCCACCCGGCACATATGGTCATACTCATACTTCTCAAAATTCATCTCATTACGGACAATGTCCAGCAGATACAGCCCGCTCTGGGGATAGTCAATAATATGGGGATCGTGCTCCATGTCCACACACTCAAACACGAAGGACACATCTTTCTCCCTGACATATTCCTTCAGCCTCTCCTGGCCCTCCTCCCCCAGCTGCCTCTGCAGCATCTCCTGGAACCACCTGGCGTACTGGCTGTCTATGGTGGACTTGCTGGCGGCAAAAAGCGCGTCCTCGTATTCGTTGTAGCTCACAATCCCCAGGAAACCGTTCTCCTTCACATAGGCTGTCACAGGAAACTGCAGTTTGTGCTGCAGCATGTCAAATTTTGTCTCCGGCCGCTCGTTCACATTGAAAAACTTGTCATAAGCCCTGGCGGCCACCTTCCCCTTAAGGGTGTCCAGATACAGCCCTCTGGCCTTGGTGGTCTGAGCATCCCAGACCTTGTCATAAAACGCTTTGTCGGTATAATTAAAGGAGGAAATATTTCCAAATTTCTTCTCCTGGATATATTTGTTGCCGCGCAGGGCGATAATGGTATCCCCAACCGAGCTGGCGACCACGGACTGCTCCGTGCGCATTTCCGGCGTCTTAAACACTTCATTGGGAATTTCCACACAGTGAATCCCATCCTGATCCACCTGGACACAACGCAGACAGCCTCCGTACTCCACCTGCCCTTCCAGGTTGAACACCCTGTCGTTCACCATGACATCCAGCTGCTTCGTGTTCCTGTGCCCATGGATCTGATAACAGTTGTCGGGCGTGTTGTCAAAGAAAGCCTCCGCCATCCGCTCAAAGTCATTATAGTCCCCCACGCCCTTGATCATCTGCTCCGTGGCCACAAAGGACAGATTCTCCGGCAGGGTGCTCAGCCCTGCGTGGGTCACAAGGTAGATGTTCTCCCCATACCTGTAGTAGGCGCACTGACCGAACTTCCTGTACAGCTGCCGTATATCCTTTTTGCTGATCTTCGCCGCCTCCAGGGCAGGTCTTGTGACCAGCTCAAATTCCTTGGACCTTCCCACCCCGTCATTGGCCCAGTACCACAGCCATCTCTCATGATTTCCCTCAAGCAGGAGCACATTTTTCCTGTTCATAATGGAGAGCAGGAATTTCAGCACCTCCACATTCTCCAGGCCCCTGTCTATGTAATCTCCCACAAAGATATACATTTCATCGTCTTTTATGCCCCCGTTGTCCTTCAGATATTTCTGCAGGACAGTGTTGCACCCATGAATGTCGCCGATGTGATGAATCTTCCTGTAGGAAGATAAGTCAAACAGCCGGGTCCAGATGGTGTCCAGCTCATCCGGCCGGATCACCTTGATGCCGGAAGGAATCTGCTGGGTGGCAAACCGGGAATACATCCTCTCTATCACATCATCGGAAACCCTCTTCAGCTGCTCCCTGCCCCTATTCCTGCGCTTTGTCTCCTCCATGGGGACGTCCGTGAAATCCACACAGAAAATCCTGTACCGGTAAGTGCTGCACATCTCCTTGTATCGGTTCATCTCACTGGTCTTGGAATTGGTGGCGTCAATGACGGTAAAATCCCCTCTCTGCATTCTCAGCTCCAAAATGGTAAACAATGTCTTCCATACCACTCCGTCATTGGCCTGGCTGATACCCACCGTGCCGTCCACCAGCATAAGAGGACTCTGGCATAAAAGTCTAATGTCATCGGCCGAAAGGGCATAGGGCTTCAGACCATTTTTCTCAATCCAGGTGGATTTTCCGCACCCGGGAGCTCCTCTCATCAAAAGCAAAATCCTCATCTCAACCCCTCCTTGATCCTAATCCTACTCCCCTGCCGGCTCTTCCTGCTTTCTCAAAAACGCCCTGCCCATACCCAGCAGGAGGAACATTGTGGTCACATTCATTATCTGTTCAAAACTGAAGATATTGTTCACTGTGTACGCCAGAACGCTGAGTCCGCAGGCACAGGCAATCAGGTTCAGACTCCTTTTCCTGAGAAATGTCACCACGGCGGACACGATCAGCCCGGCAAACCCTGCCAGTCCCAGAATGCCCATGTCCACCAGAATGGTCAGCCACTCGTTATGTACATTGGTCAGACGGCTCTCCCCGAAATTGCGCTTCAGCATCTCCACCAACTCCGGGCTGCCGTCCGTATAGATATATGCGGCCATGGCATCCGGCCCCACCCCCACAAGTTTGTGGCCCGGATTCTGCTCCTGGAAGCACTGTACGCCCGCTTTCCAGGTAGCCCCCCGGTTGCTTCCCCAGGAATCGGTGAAGGTAAAGAATGGATTCTCCGACAGCGTTCCCAGGCTTCCCGGGTGGAGCGTGTTCACCACAATCCCCGCCACCACGGCCGCCACGGCACAGGACACCGCCGCTCCCGCCAGAACCGCCAGGATCTGAAAAGGTTTTTTCTTATAGATGCCTTTCTTCACCAGAAAACCGGTCAGCACCAGGAAAGCCAGGGACACCCCTGCCATAATATAGGGCAGTTTTCCTGAGATCATAATATCCATGTAGGAATCCCGGAAGTTCATTTTCTCCGGATTCATACGGTCAAATGCCATGGTAAAAAGGCAGGCCGCAGATAACAGCAGAGCATTTACCCAGAACCAGAACATTCTCTGTCCGTCCCCGGGGGACAGACAAAACATTACCAGCAGGGCCACTCCCAGAGTTGCTATGCCGCCGGCGCTGCCCTGCGTTACCAGAGTGGCATACCCCACAAACACATACACCATCAGCAGCGCCTTCTGCCACCATTTTTTCCCGCCTCCCTGCCACAGGAACGCCACCCCGGCAAAGAATATGGTGGTGACATACCCACAGTACCAGTTGATATTTCCTATGGTGGAGATAAAGCCGGGACTGCTCAGGGGCATGTCTATGGGATAAATGCTGAACCGGTTCAGGTACCCCAGCAAAAATACCACCCAGGAAGCCCCCAGGCCTATGAAGAAAAAGCTCTTCCTGGGCTTCCAGAACCAGGTGATGAGAAAATAGCAGGACAGCAGGATCATCTGGGTCTTAAACCCCATATACCAGCCGCCTGCCCCCCATGAGGCCTCTTCTTTATAGTTGGTAAAGAGATAGGACAGAATTACCATCACGCTGTACCATATGGCAAACAGATCCATCAGCCGGACTTTGCTCCGGATGTATGTTCGGAGCTCTTTCCCTTTCAGCAGCGGCTTCCAGGTGTAATTTTTCCTGTAATACAGTATGGCGGATGTGACCCCGTATATTACCAGCACCGGCACCAGCACCTTCAGCAGCGTCATACAGTTTTTGCTGAAGAAATTGGTCTTCCGGGTTGCAATATAGGTATACCCCTCCTGGAAATAAAAAGGCAGCCCCACCAGCACCAGAATCATATAGAGGCAAAGCAGGCCGTCTATAAACGAGCGCATCCACCCGTGAAAGGTCTCTGCTACGGTCTCCGCTCCCTTCCTGTTTCCAATGGTATTGTTCGGCATTTGCTCCATCCTCCGTGAATTCTCATTTTACACTCCTTTTATCATATACCATCTGAATACCTCCGTCAAATGGTTTTGGCCGGAAATTATGCCGGGGACCACAGGGCTTTCTGCCGCCTCAGCACTTCTGAACGCCTCCGCTGTGCTTTCTGCCGCACTGCCGGATGCCTCCGCCCTCCAGGCTCAGAATGGTCTGATAGATCATCACAAACCCCAGGGGACCGCCGATAATCCCCCACAATCCGAAAAGCTGAATTCCCCCATAGATGGACAGCAGAATGGCAATGGGGGAGACGCCGATGCGTTTTCCGATAAGCTTGGGCTCCAGCAGCTCTCGAATAAAAATGCAGGCCGCGTACAGCAGCAGACAGACCACGCCCCTCACATAGCTCCCGCAGAAAAACTGCTGCACTGCCAGGGGCACCAGCACCACCCCTGTGCCGATAAAGGGCAGCGCGTCCAGAACCCCCGCCAGAATTCCCCAGAGCACTCCCTGCGATATGCCGCTCACCGCCAGCACCGCCGCCGCCAGAACGCCTATGACACTCATTATAATAAACTGTGCCTTCACAAAAGTGGCGATATAGCGGATGATTCCGCAGATAATCTCCAGGTAGACATAGCATTCCTCCCGGTTCAGCAGTCTGTTCATAATATCGTCATAATCCTTGGCCAGCAGTACCGTGGAGATGAGAAATGTCACCAGAAATCCCCCAAACCCCGCCAGAACCTTCACATACTCCAGGGATTGGCTCACCATCCCCGGCAGAAGTTTCAGCTGAAAATAGTCTATACCCTCCTGTATCCGGGAGAGAAGCAGTTCTTCCAGGTACTGACTGTCCATTCTCAGCCACCTGCCCACCACGGCGCAGGTCTCCTTCACAAATCGGCTCAGATCCTCCTCCAGGGAGTCCAGGTTCTCCACCCAGTCCGGCAGGCTCCCCACAATCCAGGAAAAAAGCACCCACAAAAGCACCGCCAGAAACCCCACCGCCAGAAGCAGCAGGAGCACAGCCCCCACCTGCCTGTGAACCTTCAGCCTGCGCTGCATCTTCTGGAGGAGGGGGCCGAAAATCGTCACAAACAGCATGGCCGTCAACACCGGCGCTGTCAGCGGCACAATGACCTTCAGAAAAAAATAAACTGCCCCCGTCACCAGGAGCAGTACCGCCAGTTTGTTATTTTTGATCTTTTCTGTCATACCATCCCCAACCCTCTGCACTTGGATTTTACTGTTAGTATGGCAGATTTTATGAAAAAATATTCCCGAAAAACTCCCTGAAGGCTCCGCCCCTGGGTTCTATGTGAAAATCCATCTGCCTGCCCTCCACAGGATGGGCAAACTCCAGACTGTGGGCGCAGAGGGCCACATTCCCCACCCTGGCCCCCAAAGCGCAGGATTCCTCACTGCCGTATTTTCTGTCCCCCAGAAGGGGCAGCCCGGCGTGAGCCATCTGTGCCCGTATCTGATGGAAACGCCCTGTGAGAAGATAGATTTCCGCCAGAATCACGGCCTTTTCGGAGGATACCGATTTCAGGGACGACGCTGTCAGGCCGGCAGCCGCCGAACCTCCTGGAAGCTCCCTGGAGAACACTTCCTCCAGGGACCGGGTTCCCAGGATCCTGTACCGGAGCACCGCCTTTTTGGCCCCGGACTGCTGCTCCGCCACCACTGCCCTGTTATCCCTGCTCTTGAGAAGATAGTCCACAAGCTCCCCCTCCGGGGCGGGCGGCGTCCCCCAGGCAGCGGCATAGTAACATTTGTGAAGCATACCGCTGCCGCCGGTTTTCTGCAGCTGTGCCGTCAGAGATGCAGCGGCTTTCCTGTTCTTTGCAAACACAAGCAGTCCCTCCACAGGCTGATCCAGCCGGTGGACCACCCCCACATAAGGCTCCTCCCCTGCTCTGTCGGAGGCTGTTTTTCCCTTATTGCTCCGATGCAGGTAATTTTTCAGTTCGCCCACCACATCCTGTTCCCCTGCCCGGGCCGTCTGTGTGGCAAGCCCCCCGGGCTTATATACCACCAGCACATGGCTGTCCTCATAGATAATCTCTGTTCTCATATCCCCTCACGCCGCTTCTTCCCAGTATTCTGCCGGGCCCTGGATCTGCTCCCAAACCCCTTCCCTCAGAGGCCCCTTTTCAGCCTCACGGCGTGAAACTGCCCCACGCAGTCCGCAGTCCCCTGGGATAATGGTTTTTCATAATTCCCCCGGCTAGTTTTCCCCAGCCCAGGCCAAAGCCGTCCACACAGACCAGATACCATCCGCCCTCCCCCTCTGCGGGAAAAGTCTGCCCTTCCAGATAGGCATACGCTCCCCTTTCGCCGGATGCCAGGTTCCACACATGGGAGACCGCCTCCGGATCCAGCGCCATAGCCAGGGAATGGGAGGGCTCGAAACGGTTCTTTTTCAGCTCCCCCACATGCAGGCCCGGCCGCAGCACTTTCAGCCCCTGAAGGGAAGGCATCTGCCCGGAAACCAGATAGACCTGTCCGCCGGAATTGACAAAGTAAAAACTCTCGTCCACTCCCAGCGCCGCTGCGAATTTCTCCAGACTGCCCTGCCCCAGAAGTTCCTCCGCAAAATCCACCAGCAGGCCCAGATCCTTTTCTGCGGAATCTTTCCCACGGGTTCGAGAATTTTTCCCACGGACGCCGGAGGCTTTTTCCGCACCCTGCAGGCTGCCGTACAACGCTCCTCTGGCCTGCTGCCCCAGAGGAAATCTCCCCTCCCTGGCCAGCACCGCCGCGAAATGCCCTTCTCCCCTGAGCCGATGGGGCCACAGGCGCAGCGTCTGCACCAGGCCGGGAGCCGGATCCTCCAGAAAGTCCGGCCTGCCATCACAGCCTGCCAGGCCCAGGGCTTCTTTCTCCGCCTCCGTGGAAAGCACTTGAAAGTCCCCGTGCCTTCCCAGGAAACGGCTTACGCTTCCCTCGTTCTCCTCCGGGGAAAAGGTACAGGTGGAATACACAAGCCTTCCCCCAGGCCGCAGCATCCTGGCGGCGCAGTCCAGGATCCGGTCCTGCCTCTCTGCACAGAGGACAACATTCTCCTGGCTCCACTCCTGGCAGGCTGCTTCATTTTTGCGGAACATTCCCTCCCCGGAACAGGGGGCATCCACCAAAATCCTGTCAAAATACCCCCCAAAGCGCTCTGCAAGACGCTCCGGCTCCTCATTGGCCACGCAGGCATTGCCGATTCCCATGCGCTCCATGTTCTCCGCCAGAATTTTTGCCCTCGCCGGATGTATCTCGTTGCAGAGCAGCAGCCCCCTGCCCTGGAGCTGCGCCCCTATCTGAGCGCTCTTGCCCCCAGGAGCCCCGCACAGATCCAGCACGCGATCCCCGGGCTGCACCCCCAGCAGGCCCACGGGCGCCATGGCGCTGGGCTCCTGGATATAGTAAAGCCCTGCCTGATGGTAAGGATGCCTCCCTGGACGGCAGGAAGCCCCATAATAGAAGCCCCCTTCCGCCCAGGGAACCGGCTCCAAACCCGGAAAGGCGGCAGCAACCACACTGGCTGCCCCCGCCCCTTTTAGACTGCGCTTCCGGGGATTTACCTTCAGGGCCAGGTGCCGCTCCTGCCCCAGACTCTCCAGAAACGCCCCGTATTCCTCTCCCAAAAGCCGCTCCATTTTCTCCAAAAATGCCTCCGGCAGCGCGGCTCCTTCCCTGTCTTCCTCCATCCTGTCAAGCCATCCTTTTCTTCTGAGTCTTCTTCCCAGCTGCTGTATCTGCTTTTGCCTTGCTTTGGCTTTGGCATACATTTATCTTGTTTTGCCTTGCCCTACACTTTAAAGCGGTATCCCACTCCCCAGATGGTCTCAATATACTGGGGCTTGGCGGTATCCGGCTCAATCTTCTCCCGGATCTTCTTGATATGCACCGTCACGGTGGCAATGTCCCCGATGGAATCCATATCCCAGATCTCCCGGAACAGCTCCTCCTTGGTGAACACATGATTGGGATTCTCCGCCAGGAAAGTGAGCAGGTCAAACTCCTTGGTGGTAAAAGTCCTCTCCTCACCGTTGATATACACACGTCTTGCCGTCTTGTCAATGCGTATGCCGCGGATCTCCACAATATCGTTCTGAGGCTTCTGGTTGGTGCCCACCAGACGCTCATACCTGGCCATATGGGCCTTTACCCTGGCCACAAGCTCGCTGGGGCTGAAAGGTTTCGTCATATAGTCGTCCGCCCCCAGGCCCAGGCCCCTGATCTTGTCTATGTCGTCCTTCTTGGCCGACACCATTAAAATAGGAATATTTTTCTCCTCCCGAATCTTCCGGCAGACCTCAAAACCATCCATGCCGGGCAGCATCAGATCCAGAACCACCAGGTTATACTCCCCTTCCAAAGCCATGGTCAGACCCCCGTCCCCGGTGTTGCAGATGTCCACCTGAAAATCACTCAGCTCCAGATAATCCTTCTCCAGGTCTGCAATTGCAACCTCATCCTCAATAATCAAAATCCTGCTCATCTCAATGAACCTGCCTTTCTTTATTTCCAACAGACCTCCCTGTCCATTCGGGATATGTCTGAATCATGTTCCCAAAACCTGTTTTCAAGGGCCTCACTCCCCGGCCGAAAGCTCGATGTACTTTCTCAGCACAAAATGGATACAGGTGCCCTCTCCTTCATTGCCGGTGGCCCAGATATAGCCCCCGTGGTCCTCAATAATTTTCTTTACTATGGAAAGTCCTATGCCGCTGCCTCCCTGAGCGGAATTGCGGGAAGTGTCCGTGCGGTAGAACCGCTCAAAGATTTTGGGCAGATCCTTCTGGGCTATGCCCTTGCCGTTGTCCTCAATCTCAATGCGGATGGATTCCCCCTCATCCATAATGCGGATATCTATGATCCCATGAGGTTTATCCATATATTTTACACTGTTGCTGATGATATTATTGATCACTTTCTTCATCTGTTCCGGGTCAGCAATCACCACCGTGTGAGGCTGTACCAGATTGGAGTAGTTGAGCACGATATTTTTCTGTTCCAGATCCAGCCCCACCTCCTCCACACAGTCCCCAAAATAATCCTCCACATTGATCCGGTGGAAATTATAGGGGATCCTGTTGTTGTCTATCCCGGAGTAATAGGTGAGCTCATTGATCAGCCGCTCCATATCATTGGCCTTGTTGTAAATGGTCTTGATATATTTGTCCATTTTCTCAGGCGTGTCCGCCACCCCGTCCATGATCCCCTCCACATAGCCCTTGATGGCAGTGATGGGAGTCTTCAGGTCATGGGAAATATTGCTGACCAGTTCCCGGTTCTGCTTCTCGCTCTCCCGGTTCTCCTCGGTGGACTCTTTCAGCCGCAGCCGCATGTCCTCGTAGTTCCGGTACAGGTCTCCGATCTCTCCCCGGGCATCCGTCTGGAGACAGTACTCAAAATTTCCCTCCTTGATCTTGCGCATGGCCACATTCAGCTCATTCACCGGCGTGAACACACCTCTGTGAATCCACCAGGTCAGCATAAGACTGGTGAAAATCAGAATCAGAACAATGGCCACAAACATGTCAACCAGCAGTTGTCTGGATATCAGGGTATTGACCTTGGTCACTACAAAGGCGCTGCCCTGGCTGCCGTCCGGAAAGAGAAAATCAAGCTGTTTCACATATTTGTCCAGGTCATTGAAGAAAAACCCGGAGTTGTCCGGCTGTTCCCGTTCCCCAAAGCCGGGGAGCCTGGAAAATATGGCGTCCGCCGCATCTTCATTTCCGGCGTAATACAGCTCCTGCCCTTTTCTCACAATAATGTAAGTGGTTCTTTTGGCAATCCTGGAATTCACCTCCTCCAGATATCTCTTGTCTG
The DNA here is from genome assembly GCA_910587755.1 of uncultured Acetatifactor sp. GTDB lineage: Bacteria > Bacillota > Clostridia > Lachnospirales > Lachnospiraceae > Acetatifactor. The sequence goes on from CAJUNZ010000007.1 coordinate 9,920, forward strand.
CCAGAAGGGAAGGATCCTCCCAGGCCTGCTGCTGCAGGCGGGAAAACACCCTGTCCGTGGCGTCCACCACCTCCTGGATATTTTCCGTCATGGTCTCGTAGTCGATTTCTTCGATGGGAAAGCCCTTCTGCGCATCCATAAGGGAAAGCCCGATGCCGCAGAACGCCAGGGCTGTCAGGGCCAGGGGAAGTATTATAATCGTAATAAAAGTCAGCTGTAATCTGGTTCTGAATTTCATATCCGTCCTCCTGTCCGCCGGGAGAGAATCCACAGGTTCTTTACCCCGTCTCCTCGTAAATTATAGCATACTATCTCCGGCAAAGTGTAAAATAAGGAAAATATAATCATAAAAAAAATCTTAAACTTCCTGCTATTTACTTTTTCCCGCTTTGGTTGTAGGATAAAGAGATGAAAACATTCCTATAAAAGATAAGTCAAACAGGGAAAAATTAACGCTCAAGAAAGGATTAGAATTATGGAAAAAATAAATGTGGTGGTTTTCTTCGGGGGCTGTTCTCCGGAATACAGTGTATCCCTCTCCTCCGCCTCCGGCGTGGTGCTCAACCTGGACCGGGATAAATACAATCCCCTGATGGTGGGCATCACCCAGGAGGGCTGCTGGTACTACTATAGAGGTCCGGTGGAAAAACTGCTCAATGACACCTGGCACAATCCCCAGGACTGTACTCCCGTTGTCGTCTCTCCCAACCGGGGGGATCGCTGCCTGATCCTGCTGAAAGAGGGAGATTTAGAACGTGTGCCGGTGGACGCGGCGCTGCCGGTGCTCCACGGTCAAAACGGTGAAGACGGCACCATTCAAGGCCTGCTGGAGCTGGCAGGCATCCCCCTTGCAGGCTGCGGCACCCTGGCCTCCGCGCTGGGAATGGACAAAGACAGGGCCCACAAGCTGGTAAGCCTTGCGGGAGTGCGGGTGCCCAGGCACTTTGTGATGGAACGGCACACCGCTCTGGAGGAGGCGGAGGCATTCGCGGAATCCCTGGGCTATCCCCTCTATGTAAAGCCGGTGAAGGCAGGGTCCTCCTACGGGATCACAAAGATTTCCCAGAAAGCTCACCTGAGCGCCGCCGTCTCCCTTGCTTTTGAGTATGACAATCAGGTTATTTTGGAGGAGAACATCCCCGGATTCGAGGTGGGATGCGCCGTGCTGGGCGGCAGGGATCTGGTGGTAGGAGAAGTGGATGAGATAGAGCTTTCCGGCGGTTTCTTTGACTTTACGGAAAAATATACCCTGAAGACTTCCGCCATCCATGTTCCCGCCAGAATCAGCCCTGAAAAAGCGGCGGAGATCAAGGAAAAGGCAAAGGTAATCTACAGGGCTCTGGGCTGCAGCGGTTTCACCCGCGTAGACATGTTCCTCACCCCTGACGGGGAGGTCATTTTCAATGAAATCAACACCATCCCCGGCTTCACGGAACACAGCCGCTACCCCGGCATGATGAAGGCCGCAGGCCATTCCTTCCGGGAAGTCCTGAGTATGATCATTGACCAGGCACTGGCTGTGCAGGAGTGAGGTCTGTTATGGCTTTTGATACTGTTTCTAATTGTGAGGAATCCAAAGACAGCTGGCTGCTGGAAAGTGCCGCCATGGGGAATACTGCCGGCGCACTCCAGGCCCCCGGCGCCAGATCCCGTGCGTGGGTGGAGCTGGACAGAGCAGCTCTGGAACATAACACTGCCTTTCTGCGCTCCCGGCTGCCTGAGGGCTGCAGACTCATGCCGGCGGTGAAAGCGGATGCCTATGGGCACGGGGCAGTGCCCATTTCCCGGGAGCTGAACCGTCTGGGCGTGGACGCCTTCTGTGTGGCCTGTGCCGCCGAAGGCATCTCTCTGCGCCAGGCAGGAATCACCGGAGAAATCCTGGTACTGGGCTACACACCCCCGGAGGATTTCCCCCTGCTGCGCTCCTTCCGGCTGTCACAGACCGTCACGGACCATCCATACGCCCTGACCCTGAACCGCTTCGGAAAGGCGATCCATGTACATATCGGAATCGACACTGGCATGCACCGGGTGGGAATCCGCTGTGAAAACCTGGAGGAGATCGCCCAGGTGTGCGGGATGGAGAATCTGATCATAGACGGCCTTTTTACCCACCTTCCCGCCTCCGACTCGCCCCTGCCCCAGGACAGGGCTTATACAAGGAGACAGATCACAGCCTTTTACCAGGTTGTCACCGCACTGAGACAGAAAGGCTTCCCCTGCCCGGGCCTGCATATCCTGGCAAGCTACGGCATTATGAACCTGCTTCGGGGAAGGGCAGACACCCTTGCCGGGCAGGAAAATTCTTCTGAGAAAAGCGGGGAAAACTTCTCCGATGAAATGCTTGCGGCAGACTATGTCCGCCCTGGGATTATCCTCTATGGCCTTTTGAGTACGGAGACTGACAGCCGGAAATGGGCCGGAACCCTGCGCCCTGTGCTGTCCCTGAAGACAAGAGTCGCTTCCGTGAGGCTGCTCCACGCGGGAGAACCTGCGGGCTATGGGCTTGCCTTCACCGCCAGGCGGGACACGCCCATTGCCACTATTTCCATCGGCTACGCCGACGGCCTGCCCAGGGCTCTGTCCCACGGGAACGGCAGTGTTCTGATTCACGGCTGCCGGGCTCCCATCATAGGCCGCATCTGCATGGATCAGACCCTGGTGGACATCAGCGCGGTACCCCATGTCCAGACCGGAGATGAAGTTGTGGTTATGGGCACTTCCGGCAGCCTGGAAATCACCGCCGGACAGATTGCAGCCCAGTGTGACACCATCACCAATGAAATCTTAAGCCGCCTGGGAACCCGGCTTGGAAGAGTCCTGGTCTGACGCTGCAGGAATCCTTAAGAAATGCCGCTGCATTTGGCCCAGGATAAAGACACTGTAATGCTCAAGCTTTTTTGTAACATTTGAGGCAAAAAAGCCTTTGTTCTTATACTAAATTCGGTATAGAGTTTCAGCAAAACACTCCGCAACATTTGACAATTCCGCATAAATCTGCTAAGATATTTACATAAAGGTACTGCCGATAGACGGCTAGTCCGAATTTAAGCAAACAAAAATAGTCGCCTTAGTTTTGCGGACTGGGGGCGGCTATTTTTGTGATTTATTATTATCCTTGCTTCCTATCGCATATCCGAGTCCGAAGGCTGTCAGGCATAAGCTGATGACCGCTATCAGACCTTCCATTGTCAACATTGGCAAAGCCCTCCTTTCCCAGATTCCTGCAGGCAGGTTTCTATGTAATCGGAGGGTCACAGTCCCTCCGCAGAAGAACCAGCCGCCTACCGTTATGGCAGCACCCTTATGAATATCTTATCAGAAAATGTCGGACGCTACAAGATGGTTTTCCGGCTTTTTTCTTTTTTACCACCTGCTAACCCGCCAAAGCAGAGTTAAGATGGGACAACACGGAAGGAGGGATTGGATGGGAAGGGATTCTGCATTGTACCAGTTGATAGGTGTCCCCATGCACAGCGTCATGTGCCGCTGTTAGATTTTGATGACTTTTACCCCACCCAATTCGACAAACGGGATTCGACAAGATTTCCTTGTTTTTATGCGGAATCCGGCATAAAATGATTCAAGCGGAATTTTTCATTTTTATTGACATATTTCCCGCAAAAACGTATAATAATATCAGAGATGGGAAACCATCGTCAGGAGAGTTCCTGCCAGATAGTGGAAAACTTTATATTCAGGAGAGTTCCTGCCAGATAGTGGAAAACTTTATTAATCAGGAGATTCCCTGCCAGACAGTGGGAAACTTTAAAATCGAAGGGTGATCGCTATGATCGCCCTTTTCTTTGCAGGAGATACCAATGAGCGAATTAAAACTATATGAAATATCTGAGGAATACATCTCATATATCAGTACCGTTGAAAAAAATGTTTTTTCCTCAAAGGAAAATGATCGGAACCATACACGGAAGTATCTGGGCATTGTATACAGCATAAACAGGTATAACTATTACATCCCCCTTTCCTCGCCTAAAAATTCTGATTATCAAATGGAAAATGGAGTACAGAAAATCCGCGGAAGCATTGTCCCCATCATCCGCATCACTTCCCAATCCTCATCCGGAGAATTGGAATTAAAGGGAACATTGAAATTGAGTAATATGATTCCTGTTCCTGCATCGGAATTAACCCTATATGACGTGGAGCATGAACAAGATTTATTTTATAAGGCTCTCATACATAAGGAAATGCTTTTTATCCGTAAAAACAAAAACAAAATCGTCCAGAATGCAAAAATTCTGTATAAACAGAAAAAGGAAAACAACCCTGCCATCAGATATCTGAAAAGCACCGTTGATTTTTCATTACTCGAACAGATGCACGATAAATTTATAGAAAAGAAAAACAATTAGCAAAAAAGTCGGACGCTACAAGCGGTTTCCGGCTTTTTTCTTTTTCCACTTGCCAACTCGCCAAAACAGAAGTAAGATACGACACCACGGAAGGAGGGATTGGATGGGAAAGGATTCTGCATTGTACCAATTGATGGATGGTGGATTCGACACAGTATTGTACATATCTGAATCTTATCGGAAGGACTTTTCCTCCATAGACACAGAAAAATTTACAGCCTCTAATGTGGCGCAAAATCTTCATCAGCTCTCTATAATGCTAAAATAATCTGCGGATTGACTTCTCTTTTAATTTGAAGAACAACAATTTGACCAGCTCATAAATGTCCAAATATGGAGTTGTTGGATTGTGAAAACCATGTTAAACTGATCATAGCAGTTTTTGTGTCCTGAAATTGTTTCATTAGGGATAACTTAATCATACGCCACAAACACAAAAACTGAACTTGCTGTCGGAGGGAAACTGATGAAAAAAGACCTTACAAAGGGAAATGTGACAAAAAATATGCTGCTGTTTGCAGGCCCCATGATACTTGGGAATCTACTGCAACAGCTTTACAATATTGCGGACTCGCTGATTGTGGGACGCTTCCTGGGGCCGGATGCCCTGGCCGCAGTGGGGTCAGCCTACACCCTTATGACCTTTCTGACCTCCATACTGATTGGCATGTGTATGGGCAGCGGCGCCCTCTTCTCCTACTACTTTGGGAAAAAAGAGGAGCAGAGCATGAAGAACTGCATGCAGCTCTCCTTCCTGCTCATCGGCGCCACCACCCTGCTGCTGAACCTGGCAGTAATGCTGCTGTGCACTCCCATCCTGAAACTGCTGCAGACTCCCCCTGAACTGATGGAGATGATGCACAGCTATGTGTGGATCATCTTTATGGGGCTTATCTTCGTGTTCCTGTACAATTACTATGCCTACCTGCTGCGGGCTCTGGGCAATTCCCTGGTGCCCCTGTACTTTCTGGGCACCACCGCCGTGCTGAATGTACTCCTGGACCTGCTGTTTGTGGTCACTTTTAACTGGGGCATTGAAGGGGCAGCGGCGGCAACGGTGATTGCCCAGGCCCTGTCCGGCCTGGGGCTTATGGCCTATGCCTGGCTCAAAGAGCCGGCCCTGCGGTTCCAGAGAAGCTTCAAGCCCGCCAGGGGAGCGGCGGGGGAGATTCTGCGCTTTGCCTTCTCCTCCTCCATACAGCAGTCGGTGATGAATTTCGGCATTCTGATGATTCAGGGCCTGGTGAACAGTTTCGGCAAAGAAGTCATGGCGGCTTTTGCGGCAGCTGTAAAGATTGACTCATTCGCCTACATGCCCGCCCAGGAATTCGGCAATGCCTTCTCCCTTTTTATCTCTCAGAACCACGGAGCCGGACAGAAGGAGAGGGTAAAGGAAGGGATGAAGAGCGCGCTCAGAGTTTCCCTGTGCTTCTGTGCCCTGATCTCCTGCCTCGTGTTCCTCTGTGCCCCTGTTTTGATGCTGATGTTTATTGAACCCCAGGAGACAGCCATTATCGCCCAGGGCGTGCAGTACCTGCGAGTGGAAGGAGCCTTTTACTGTGGCATCGGCATTCTGTTCCTGCTCTACGGCTACTATCGAGGCATCAACCGACCGGAGATGTCCCTGGTGCTGACGATAATTTCCCTGGGGACCCGGGTGCTGCTGGCCTACGCGCTGGCGCCCATTTCCTGGATTGGGGTTCTGGGCATCTGGAGCGCCATTCCCATCGGATGGTTCCTGGCAGACCTGGCCGGCATCCTGTACCTGAAAAAGGCAGCTCGAAAATAGCCAAAACTGCAGCTGTGGGAAATCCCCTCACAGCTGCAGCCGCTCCTGCTCCCGCCTGCCCAGCATGATAAGACTGGCCTCATAGGCCCTGGCCGCCTGAACCAGTTGTTTTTCCCGGCTCCATATCTTGGCCATACGGTTCCGCTCCAGCCTGTGCCTGGCATACTGCTCCGCCAGATACTTATCCAGAAGTCTTTTCTGCTGCGCCTTCCTTTTCAGATAGTCCTTCAGCAGCTTTTTACGCCTCTCCCTCTTGGCCCTCTCGGCCGCTTCCCTTCTCCTGGCCCGGGCAGCCTGTCTGCAACGGTCGTTGTCCTGCACTCCCATACTGTACCCATAACATTTATCCCAGCTTTCCTCTATGTGGATAAGGATAAACTGAGGCACATGGCAGCCGTAATTTACGGCCCTGTTCTTCTGTATATAGTCCAGAACTTTCTGCTCGTACTCCGGGTCAAACTGCATTCTCTGCCAGGCCGCCTCGGTGATATCCACATACCAGAACACTCTTCTCTGGGAAGGGTGCAGGTACATTGCATCTATCTTTTCATATATATACAGCTTATATTCCCCCGGCGTCATATCCGCCGTGGAAGAAGCATATTTCTCCGCCATCTTTTCCGCAAAGACACCCTTTACCGCCTCCTGGCTGCTGACCGGCGGCTCCTTCAGGCTGCTGCCGGCTCCTGTCCTGTAATCCGCGCATCTCATCTGATCCATGGCTTCTCCTTTCCCGATACTGCCCCGCTCCAGTCCAAACCTACGGCTCTTGGACTCAGGCATCGTTCCACTCATTCACTGATTATATCGGGCAAAACCCTGGTTTTTCTAACTCTTACTGCACGAATTGTCTTCCAGATGACACAAACAGGCATCCATTTTCTTCCCTACCTGATAAAGTGGGTCCAAAGATGCTCCTCTTTCTCCGGCAGGCCGTAGGCCTCCTTTCCCAGAGCAATGCTCTTTATGAGAAAGCTCATGTTCCTGGCCAGGGTCCTCATGGTCTGCATGCCCTCCTGGTCCTGCACCGCCTGTCCCGGCTCCCTGCCGTGGACGCTGTTCCAGTACTGGCTGGAGGCCACGGGCATGCCGCTGATGGTAAAAAACTTGTTCAGCTCATCGAAAGTGGAGGAGAGCCCGCCCCTTCTGGCCGCCGCCACACATGCCCCCACCTTCATGGTCTTGTCAAAGTGGGTGCTGTAGAACAGCCTTGTGAGGAAGGCTACCAGGGTGGCGTTGGCCGAGGCATAGTACACGGGACTGCCCACCACCAGACCGTCGCAGGCCTGGAACTTGGGAGCCGTCTCGTTGACCAGATCCTCAAACACACACTTTCCTTTCGCCCCGCATCCGCCGCAGGCGATACAGCCCCGGATATCCTTGTTCCCCACCTGAATGATCTCCGTTTCCATCCCTTCCTGGGTGAAAACCGCCGCCATCTCCCCCAGGGCAGCGGCTGTGTTGCCATTGGCCCTGGGACTTCCGTTGATCAACAATACTTTCATCTCCATACCTCCATTTTCTTGTCAGGAACTAAGCCCTGCCATCTCGCCCCCCTATTTTGGCAAAAATACAGGCCTTTTGGGGCATTGTCGGAAACGTGTATAACTATATCATAGAATTCCACTGCTGTACACCTGAAATTAGAAGAGGATGTAAAAAGGGCAGCCATGGGGTGGCTGCCCTTTTCAGAGAAGGTATTTCTTATGGGGTATAGCAAAAACTATATAATGTATTGGGGGGTTACGAGTAATATCATATCATCCCGCTCTGCTTTTGACCATTCCTAATTTCAACAAACATAACAAAGGACACATTGTTTTTTTATGCATTCTGCACAGTTTTTTATGCGAAAAGGGCTTCAAATTCCTCCCGGCCGATCTTTTCTTTCTCAAGAAGAAGCCGCGCACAGCTGTGAAGCACTTCTTCCTGCTTCAGAATAATCTCCCGGGCCTTGGCGTAGCACTCGTCAATGATGGCCTTGACCTCCCTGTCAATCTCCCCGGCCACGGCCTCACTGTGGGACTTTGCGTGGGCCAGGTCCCGGCCGATAAACACCTCGTCATCATCATCGTCGTAGCAGATAACCCCGATGTTCTCGGACATGCCGAACCTTGCCACCATCCGCCGGGCAACCTTGGTGGCCTTTTTAATGTCGCTGGAGGCCCCTGTGGTGATATCCTGGAAAATAATTTCTTCCGCAATGCGTCCTCCCAGGGAAACCATAATCTCCTGAAGCATCTTCCCCCTGGTGAGGAACATTTCATCCTTTTCCGGAAGAGGCATGGTATAACCCGCCGCCCCCTGGCCGGTGGGAATGATGGACACGGTGTACACAGGTCCCACGTCAGGAAGCAGGTGGAACAGTATGGCATGCCCTGCCTCGTGGTAGGCGGTGATCTTCTTCTCCTTGTCGGAGATCAGACGGCTCTTCTTCTCCGACCCAATGCCCACCTTTACAAAAGCTTTCTTGATATCCTCCTGGGCCACATAAGCTTTGCCCTTTTTGGCCGCGTTCAGAGCCGCCTCGTTCAGAAGGCTCTCCAGATCCGCGCCGGTAAAGCCCGCTGTGGTCTGGGCCACCTGCTCCAGATCCACATCCTCCGCCAGGGGCTTATTTTTGGCATGCACTTTCAGGATGTCCTCCCTGCCCCGCACATCCGGGGCGCCCACGGCCACTTTCCGGTCAAAACGTCCCGGGCGCAGAATGGCCGGATCCAGAATATCCACCCTGTTGGTGGCGGCCATGACAATAATGCCCTCGTTGACCCCAAAACCGTCCATCTCCACCAGAAGCTGGTTCAGGGTTTGCTCCCGCTCGTCATGCCCCCCGCCCATGCCGGTGCCCCGGCGCCTGGCCACAGCGTCAATCTCGTCGATAAAAATGATGCAGGGGGAGTTCTTCTTGGCCTCCTCAAACAGATCTCTCACCCGGGAGGCGCCCACACCCACGAACATCTCCACAAAATCGGAACCTGATATGCTGAAAAAAGGAACCCCCGCCTCCCCCGACACGGCTTTGGCCAGAAGGGTCTTACCCGTTCCGGGAGGCCCCTCCAGAAGCACACCCTTGGGGATCCTGGCCCCCACCCGGGTATACTTTCCGGGCTCTTTTAAGAAATCAACAATCTCCTCCAGTTCTTCCTTCTCCTCCTTCAGGCCCGCCACCTGGTCAAAGGTGATATTCTTGTCTCCCATGGAAAGCCTGGCGCGGCTCTTGCCGAAATTCATCATCTTGTTGCTGCCGCCGGCGGCATTCTGGGCGTTCACAATCATAAACAGGAACACCCCCACCCCCAGCACAATGATAATCGGCACCAGCGTGGTGAGCACCCATCCCTCCCGGGGGACGTCCTTCACCACCGGGTCAAAACCGTAAGTCCGGACCAGCTTCTCCGCCTCCACAATGTCCGTCACATACAGCTCCCTGTCCTCACCGTTTCTCATCTCCACTGCCAGATACCCGGTGGGAACCTCGCTGTTGGGATGGACCGTCACCTCTCGGACTTTTTTCTCCTCCAGATCCGCCACGAACCTCTCCAGAGTGTAGTCATTCCTGGCCTTGTTCAGGGCAGTCACCGCCGCCACCACCATCAAAAGCAGGATGATAAAGATAAAATACGAACCAAAACCTCTGCTGTTCTGCCTCAATTTACAAGCCTCCTATTTCCTGTCCCCCCAAGGGTTATGTGACATTCAACAATCCCTAATCAAACTCCACCACGCCGATATAGGGCAGGTTGCGGTATCTCTGGTCATAGTCCAGGCCGTACCCCACCACAAATTCATCCGGAATCTGAAAGCCCGTATAGTCCACATTCACGTCTACCACGCGCCTGTCCGGCTTGTCCAGCAGCGTACACAGATGCAGAGATCTGGGTCCTCTTCCCCAGAGCATCTCCAGAAGGTAACTCAGCGTCCTGCCGCTGTCCACAATGTCCTCCACCACAATAACATCTTTATCCTTCACAGGATCGTCCAGATCCTTAATGATTTTCACCACGCCGCCGGACTGGGTGCCGCTGCCATAGCTTGACACCGCCATAAAATCCAGGGACACCGGCACGGTAATCCTTTTGGCAAGTTCACACAGAAAGAAACTGCCTCCCTTCAGCACACAGATCAGATGAACCTGCTTTCCCGCGTAATCCCGGCTGATCTGCTCTCCAATGGCCTGAATCCTGGCATCCACTTCTTCCTCCGACAAAAGTACCCTGATGTGTTCCGACATTTTCTTCCTCCGTTACTCAGCCCCTCCCGGGCCATTCTCCAATTTTACCTGTAAAACACACTCCGTCTCTCCGTCCACCCTATAAGCTTCACTGGCCCGCCGGCCCACAACCCACAGGATATGCTCCCCCGCTGCCACCAGGGGAATCTGGTCCCGCTGCTGCCTTGGTATCTTCTCCCCGATCATATATTCCTTCAGGGATTTATGTCTGACCTTTCCGGCGCCGTCGAGAATGGTGAGAAAATCTCCCTGGCGTCTGGACCGGATTACTACCGACTTTTCAATTTTATCATAATCAAACCATTTCGTACACCTGTTTTTAGGAACTTCCCGGTGTTTTTTTATAAAAAAGGCTGTGAATTCTAGTTTTCCCCAGTTTCCCAACGGGTAAACAAAGGGAGCGGCCAGAATTTCTTCCCGGGAAGGCAGCTCTATGGGAATGTCCAGGGAGGTCTGCGGCTCCATGTCCGAAACCCTGCCTCTCTCCAGTATCACAGTCTGATACTGCCTCCGGGCCCGGATTCCAAAGGGCAGACTGAGGCTCCTGGTGCCCCCTGGGCCAAACAGGGCCAGAACATCCCCCACATGCACCTGGGCAATGTCCTTTCCTGTGGGCGTAAGCCCCTTCAGCAGATCCAGCAGCATTCGCTTCTGCAGCGCCCCATGGCAGCTGTTGAAGGCTTCCACCGAAAGGCAGAACCGGGAGGGGACCCCTTCCCCCATGGGTACCGCCTCCTGCCCGGGCAGTTGGGAATCCGGCTCCGCCCCCAGGCATCTGTCCAGCGCTTCCCGGGTCTGGATCTCCAGAAAGTCCTCCGTCTCCTGAAGCAGCAGTCCCGTCCGGCACATATGTCCCACAGCTCCCCTGACCACCTGCTCCGCCGCCGGAAGGATATGATGGCGGATCCGGTTCCTGCTGTAGCAGTCCAAGCTGTTGGTGGCGTCCGTGCGCCAGGAGATCCCCCGCTCCAGAAGATATGCCTCCACCTCCCACCGCTCCAGGCACAGAATGGGCCGTATCACCCACAGCCCCTCCGCCGGCATCTCCCCTGCCTTGAGATCCCCGGGCGCATCCCCCAGGCTCTTCTCCTGCCGCACAGGGGCAATGCCGCACAGCCCCTTCAGCCCGGTTCCCCGGAAAAGCCTGAAGAGCATGGTCTCCGCATTGTCCCCGGCATTGTGGGCCACGGCGATCCGCGCGCCGCCCATGCGCCGGGCCGCCTGCCAGAACGCCCGGTAGCGGATCCGCCTGCCCGCATCCTCCTGGGAACATTTCTCCTCCCTGGCCGCCTTTTCCACATCCGCCTCCGTGAGGTAAAAAGGAATCCCCCGCTCCCTGCACAGTTCCTCCACAAACCCCGCGTCCTCCCCTGCCTCCCTGCGCAGTCCGTGATTTACATGGACCACCGCCATATCCAGGGGAACCTTTCCGGCATATTCAAGCAGCAGAAAGAAGAGGCAAACAGAGTCTGCCCCTCCGGAAACACCCGCCACAATTCTCTCTCCGGGCGCTGCCATATGATATTCTTCCATGTAGGAGAATACCTTTTTTTCCACCATTTCTCTTAACGACATACAGAAATCTTATCCTAAAACAGCAAAAAAGTCAAATCCAGAAAGCCGCCTTCTCCAAAGGTTCTCTCAAGATTCCCAAATGCCCACCACCCCCACCGTCATATCGTCCTGGATCCTTCCTCCGCAGGCCCGTATGGCAGTCCGCAGCAGGCGGTCTGCTATCTCTCCGGGACTGCAGTCCTGGATCCCGGAGATGGCATGTACCAGGGTGCGCTCATACTCCTCCTCCCGGAAGGCGTCCACCACCCCGTCGGAAACCATGATCAGATAGTCCCCGTCCTGAAGGTTCACATTGACAGGCTGAATCTCAATCTGCTGAAAAATGCCCAGGGGAAGGTTCCCTGTAAAAAGCGGCTCCACCTCCTGATCCCTTTTCAGAAAAGTTGCTGCTCCCCCCACTTTTCTCAGCTGACAGCTTCCCTGGTACAGGTCAATGTCACAGATGTCCAGAGTGGGATGGTTCATATCCTCCCCTGCCGCAAACAGGGCCGTGTTGACCATATTGACGGCTTCACCGGTGCCATACCCCGCCTCCAGCATTTTCTCCATCAGATCCAAAACCCTTCCGCTGTCCCTTCCGGCCTTCTCCCCGGATCCCGTGCCATCGGAGAGCATCACCGTCATCCTGCCCCTCTCCGCCTCCACCACAGAATAGTTGTCCCCGGACACGGTCTCGGTCTCTTTCACCGCCCTGGAAAACCCCGTCAGCACAATATACCCTGTCTCCTCCTCCAGAATAAAGCTCTGGGGGGATGCCTCCACCATATAGGGGCAGGACGCTGAAGGCTTCATCCTCTTGTCCAGAATCACGGAGATCATGTCCGCAGCCTCCTCCGCAGAGACCTTCAGCCCCCTGTGAGTCTGCATGGTGAGAACCAGGGCCGTCCTGCCGTTTTCGCGGGGAAGGTATCCGGGCCCTTCCACCTGAATGCCCTCCTCCGCCAGCGCCTGTACCAGGAGCTTCCGCTTTTTTCCCTCCATGGGCCAGAAAGCCAGCACCTCACTGGCAGCCTGGGTCATGATCTTGGCCATCTCATTCAGATGGGTGCTGATGATCTGGGCGTTCTCCCACAGCCTTCTCTCCACAAGCATTGTCTCGCGCCCCGCCTGCTCCGGGGCAAATTCCCTCTCATAGCTTCTGGCCAGTTCACAGAAGCTGTCCGCATAGTTTAAAAGCCTGCGGCGGCACAAGTCGGAAACCTGCGCCGTCTGCAGCTCTTTCTCCTCCCTTCGTCTGATCACACTCCATCAACACCTTTCTGCTGCCTGTCCTCCACAGCAGTCACCATTATAGAAAGCGCTCTCTTTGTTTTTTGTCAAAAACGCACCTCATCCCCCTTAAAGTTTTGCGACAAAAAAAGCGGGAGCCCCATGCCCCGCTTAATCCTTCCCTTTAAAAAGAACCTCACCCTCATACACAAGTCCCAGCTTTTCTCTGGCCACACTCTCTATGTACCCTTTGGTCTGGACCTCCTTGCCAAACTCTGCGATCTCCACTTGCCTCTGTTTCTCCGACTCCAGCTGAAATTCCAGCTGCTGCAGCTGCATTCTTCGCTCCTCTATCTTCTGCCGCAGACCAATGCTGCTGATGGAGACAAGAATCAGGAGCATCACCACAACCAATGACACAAGAAACATACTGAATCGGTTCTGGTTTCTCTTCCGATATGCAATTCTGTGTCTTGCCATAAGCCTGTCCCCTCCAATCGGCAGTTAGCCAGAAACCTTAAGTCAAGTTTTAAAACACATTTTAATCTTTTTTATGAAATAGGTCAACCTGTTTTTTATCCCTCTTTTAATTCGTCCCGCTCTGCGCCGGATTTTCGTCCCTGTCCTGCGGCCTGCCGCCCCGGCTTTCCTGCATCCCCAGGCAAAAGGCCTGCACAGCAGTCCCAGCACCTTGTTCAGCAGCAGGGAAACGTATTTCACAAAGAGGCCGCTGACAAGCTTCTTGTACAGAAACATGCCCAAAAGCGCACCTATCACCGCAAACCATCTGAGCGTGCCGTCGCTTTCATGGTACATCAGAAGGAACACTTCGCCCCCGCAGTATACCCAGAACGCCATATCCTCCATGGACACCAGAAAGGGCCCCTGGGGAACCACCCGCCGGAAGATCCGCAGAAGGTCGTAGACAAAAGTGATAAAAACCCCCATAGCCAGGGAGTGCAGCAGAAATAAATTTTCACCCGCCATAGGCTCACCGGAACAGTCTGGTCAGAAGGGACTCACTCTTATGCCCCACACCTGCCGCGTCGGAATAGGTAAAGCTGTCAATCCTGCCATCTATGTCCACTTCTCCCTTCTCCAGGGTCAGACGGCTTACATGAAGTTCATTTCCTTTTATCATCAGCATCCCCTGCTCCGTCTCAAGCAGGATCTCATGTACGTCGAAAGAGAGCACATCGTTGACACCATTGATGGCACAGTTCCTTCGGTTTGTCATATTTACCCTGTGTGATCCGTGGGCGCTTCCGCTTAAATCTTCCATAATCCCTCCCCAGTCCTTCACTGACACGCTGTACTTAATACAGTATATGAAGGGCATATGGAAAGAAGAACACTTTCCAGGAAAGAAGAACACTTTCCAAGAAAGAAGAACATTTTCCAGAAAAGAAGAACGTTTATCCAGAAAAAAGAGCTCTTATGAGAATGGAAGAGCTCTTTTCTGGAATGTTGAACGGATTCAGGAACGCAGGAACACTTTGGGAGAGCTGGATCGTGTTCCAGGAACAGATGAATTGTCTCCGGGAACCGAAAATGGATTCAGGAAATAGATTTTTTTCTCACAGATAGCGGAAGAGTTCTTTGGCCTCCTCTTTTTTCACGGTCTCCTGGACGTCAAGAACCTCGGCCTTAACCTCCTTGTTTCCAAAGGAGATAGCGATGATATCGCCCTTTTTCACCTCTGCGGACGCCTTGGCCTGCCTGCCGTTTATAGTCACCCTGCCGCTGTCGCAGGCTTCATTGGCCACACTGCGGCGTTTAATCAGCCTGGATACCTTCAGATATTTGTCCAACCTCATAACATTCTCCCTCCACCGGGCAGTTTTCCCGCCCACAAAAAGCCCGGCTGACCACACCCCATGCAAGGGAGTGACGGACACAAGCCGGGCTTCCTAACCTGCATTCGGCGGCAGGCAGCCACACAAATGCAGAACATGTTCAGGATAAATAATAACTTCAGAATTTTCTGGCACTACTCCTCATTCAGCATGTCCTTCAGAGCCTTGCCAGCCTTAAACTTCGGAGCCTTGGATGCCGGAAGCTGCAGGGGCTCGTTTGTCTGAGGATTCCTCCCCTCCCTGGCTGCCCTCTCGGAAACCTCGAACGTACCAAAGCCCACAAGCTGAACCTTCCCGCCTTTCTTCAGTTCATCCGTGACAACATCCGTAAAAGCCTTCAGGGCCTTCTCCGCATCTTTCTTGGAAATACCGGCCTGTTCAGCCATAGCTGTGGTTAATTCTGTCTTGTTCATATCGAACTCCTCCTATACTGAGTTTTCAATTTGTACATTTCGTGTTGTCCCTCTGAAACGCCTATAAATATTTATATATGCTTTTTATGGGTTTGTCAAGGCATTTTCCACCAAATCGGCAAAGGAGAAAGACAAATCTTTCTCGCTCCCATCAATCTGAACGGTGTAGCTCTTGGTCATGTAACCCGATTTTCTGAGGATAATCACGTGGCTTCCCTCCGTCTTCCGGAAGCTGCAGGGAGAGATCCCCACATAGTTTCCGTCCAGATATACCTCGGCCCCTTCCGGCGCGTCCACATACACTTTATAGTACCCTGCAGTGGTGTCCCCGTTGCCGGATACGGTGGGCGTCTCCTGTACCTGCCCCTGTCCTTCCTCCACCGGATCCAGAACCACGTCAATGCCCGCGGACTCCTGAGCCACCCGGATATAGCGGGTGACGGACTGGTAGCCCTCCGCCCGGGCGATCAGCTGGTGCAGCCCGTACTCCAGCGTCACCGGAAGAGAAGCGTCCACCTTGGCCCCGTCGATATACAGCTCCGTCCCGGAAGGATTCAGGGTAAAGAGCACCATGCCCGTCTGAGGTTCCGGGATCTCCAGGTCCCCAATGTCCAGGGTTGTCTCCTCATTCCGGTAGATCACCACATTTTTCATGCCTCCCCCGCCCTTGTGGGAGACATTCACCTCATAGGAGCCCTCCGGCACCAGCAGAAGCATGTCCTCCGTAATGCGGCGGATCTGGGACTGGCCTATCTCAATCCAGCCCCCGATAAAATTCTCGTCGTTTAAAAGCCGCAGGTAGCCGTGTCCCTTCTCCACCCGCACCGTCAGCACCTGGGAGTCCAGCCCCTGAAAACTCAGCACGTCCGCCGGATTCAGGTCCATAAGCTCAATACTCCTGTCCCCTGAAAAATACTGAGTGTTGGAAGTGAGTTTGAAGGTCTCCTCCCCCAGAGTCACTTCCTCCCGCTCCAAATCCATCTCATAGCGCTCCACGCTGGCGTAATTCCAGGCTTCCCCGGACAGGCGAAGATTGGTCAGGTGCTTCCGGCCCTTCAGGAACGTAATGTCCACAATATCTCCCTTGTCCACCTGATCCAGGGCAATGCCCTGACCGTACTTGTCATAAAATCCTGTGGTGCCGTCTACGGACAGGGTATACCTGCGCCCCAGTTCCAGGTTCAGAAAAGTCAGCGTGCTCTTCCCCTGGTCCCGGCCCACCACCACCGCCGTATCCGCCGAGTCATAGCTGTCCGGCCCCGCAGGTTCAAATCCAGTGTCCACCCTCTCCGGCGACGGATCCGGCGCCCCTCCCCAGAGACCATTCCCTATCTGGGGAACGGCACAGCTGCACAGATACAGCGCGGTTCCCGCCGCTAGCACCGCCCTACCCATGGCGGCGGCAGTTTTTTTTCTCTTGTCCATATCTTCCTCATCTATTAATGAAATTCCGGGAATACCTCTCCCAGAAAACGCTGTTTGTCTTCCTCCTGGGCCAGCAGCTTGGAAAGCTTCTCCGGATTCTTTCCGGGGGTCCAGACTTTTCTTGAATTGTAATAAAAATTTACGATCTTCCAGAATTTCTCCGGGTACGCCAGCCTGAAATACAGATCCGCCCGGCTGTCCCTGGACAGGGGACGCTCCCCCTCGTAGGTCTCCAGAAGCTGTGCTCCCAGGGCCGGCTGCCAGTTCCCCTTTTCCAAAAGCTTCCGCAGCAGCAGGTAGAGATCCCTCACAGGGTCGTCCCGAAGGCACTTTTCAAAGTTTGCAATAAACCATCTTCCGCCCCCCTGAAGAATATTGTGATACTGATAATCCCCATGGCAGAACGCCACAGATCCGGCTGTCTGTGTATTTATCTCCCTGCCTTCCCGGTGCTTTTCCCACTCCTGGGTTACGTCAAGAGCGCTGCCCAGAAATGTGTCAAAGGCTTTCAAAAGGCTGGTCTCAAACCAGGTCTTGGATCCCTTCTGCTGCAGGTACTTTCTGACCCGCTTCAGCTCTTTATTGTGTTTCTCATATTCTTTCCCGGGGGAAAATGCCGCCGGAAGGCCGGGCGTGTCTGCCGGAAGTGTCATGCTCCCGTGGAGCCTTGCCAGGAGCCTCACCGCCTCCCTGCACTCCTCCCTGTCATGAATGCAGCATTCCCTGCCCTCCTGCCAGGTCTTCAGGACATACCCGGAGCCGTCGCCGTCCCGGACCAGGAGCGCGCCCTCCTTGCTGGGCACTATGGCTTCCACGTTCACCCGGCCGGCCTCCGCTGTCTGCCCAAGCAGCCTGTTCTGCAGCTCCAACCTGTCCTGGCTGCCCGAATATTCCTTAAAGATCAGGCACCCCAGATTCGTGTCACACACAATGGCTCCTCTGCCCCTTCTGGTCCGAAGAACCTCTACCTCATACTGTTCCAGCAACTCCACTGCCCTGTCATTCACTCTCCGCCCCTCCTGCTCTGTTCCTGCATCGTCCCCCGCTTAGGAACTGTCGGAAAATAACTGCTGCAATTTGTTTAGACAAAAGCCTGGAAATGCAATAAAAATTGCTATGAACCTGCAGTAGTTATTTGTAGACATTTCCTTAAGAATGCCTTTGAATCCGCCTTCCTAATCCGGCTAAACTATCATATGAGAAGGATTGTGAAAGTATGTCAGAGTTTTTCCGCCTCTGCCAGAAGCCTTTCTTTTGTATTGCACTCCGGATCCTCCAGAACCAGTTCCAGGAGTTTTTGCAGAATCTCTCCCAGCTGCCTGCCGGGCTTCCACCCTGCCTGGATCAGATCTCCCCCGGTGACTGCCAGGGTCTTTAAGGACACACACTGCTGCTGCCTGAGCAGTTCCTCATAGCATTCCTGCCACCGGTCTACCTTATCCAGCTTTTCCTGCCTGCAGTACTGGCTCTGGGCCAGGATGTCGGCCCGCTTTACCGCGAAAAACCAGGGGAACGCCTCCTCCCCAATCCGGTTGAGAGCTTTTCTTGCCATCTTCATGTCAGGTTCCAGACTGTTGCCGTAGTCATGGCAGCGCACCAGGGTGCATACCCTGCGGATGGTGTCTTTGTCCATTTTCAGTCTGTACAGAAACGCTTCCGCCGTGTCCGCTCCCACTGCCGCGTGACCGTGGAAATGGGTGGTGCCGTCAGGGTCCACTGTCAATACCTTGGGTTTTCCAATATCGTGCAGCAGCATGGCCAGGCGCAGCACCTTGTCCGCCTGCACATGCTGCATGGAGCGCAAAATGTGTTCTCCCACACTGCAGCAGTGGTGAGGATGCTTCTGAGGAGTCTCCATGGCCTGGTCAAATTCCGGGAAAAACACTTTTGTGACACCGGTTTCATAAGCCAGGCGAAGATGCTCGGGATGGGGGGAAACAAGCAGTTTCACCAGTTCCACCCGGATCCTCTCTGCGCTGACTCTGTCCAGCGTATGGGCCAGCCGGGAGATGGCCGCCAGGGTCTCCTCCTCAATGTCAAACCCCATCTGGGCGGAGAACCGGATCGCCCGCAAAATGCGCAGGGAGTCCTCCCCAAAGCGTTCCTCCGGATTGCCCACACACCGCACAATGCCCGCCTCCATGTCCTCCAGGCCCCCAAAGCAGTCCACCAGCCCCGCCTCGTCATTGTATGCCAGAGCGTTCATGGTCAGGTCCCGGCGCTTTAAATCCTCCTCCAGACTGGGCGTAAACTTCACCTGTTTCGGATGCCTGCCGTCCTCATAGATCCCGTCCACCCTGTAGGTAGTCACCTCAAAGCCTTCCCTGCCCACTATCACGGTGACGGTGCCGTGCTGCAGGCCGGTATCCACGGTCCTGGAAAAAAGTTCTTTCACCTGGAAGGGCGTGGCCGAGGTGGTAATATCCCAGTCCTCCGGCTCCCGTCCCAGAATGGAATCCCGCACGCACCCTCCCACCACATAGGCCTCATATCCCGCCTTGGCGATGGTGTCAATAATATACTGTGCTTTTTGAGGTACTTTTATCCTGATATTCCTCTCCATATTTCACTCTCCCCGCCGGTTCCCCTAAACGGAGCTCCCGGCCATTCCTGAAAGAACAAATCTGTCTATCACCTCCACCAGACCGTCCTGGTCACAGGTGCCGGCCACATAGTCCGCCGCCTCTTTCACCGGGGTCTGAGCGTTTCCCATGGCCACCCCCACTCCGGCACATTTTATCATGGAGATATCATTGAAGCCGTCCCCGCAGCAGACGGTATCCTCCCATCCTGCCCCCAGGCGCTTCAGCAGCCCTTCCAGGGAGGCCGCCTTGTCCACATTCTGTGCCACAATCTCGATAAAAAAGGGATCGGATCTGTAGATTGCCGCCTTATCCCCCATTTTCTCCTGCAGTTTCTGAACCAGCACGGCAGCACGATCCGGGTCCTGGGTCATAAAACATTTGCAGACGGGAAAATCCACAAAGCCCACAAAGTCTCCCACCTGCTCCAGGGGCATGCCGTTCATGCGTGCCTCCAGGGCCACATACTCGTCAGGGGGAAAAGCGGAAATCACTCTCTCGCTATTGTGTGTGGCCAGTCCGCAGCCCTCTGTTTTGGCAAATTCATACAGTTCGGGCAGGAGGGAAAGGGGCAGGGTTTTCTGCCAGACCACCTCCCCTGTGGCGCACTCCACCACCCGGGCGCCGTTGAAGGACAGCAGATAACCGCCGAATCTGTCCAGTTCCAGTTCCTGCCTGCAGCGGTTCATGCCGGGAGTGGGCCGTCCCGAGGCCAGCACCACCCTGTGCCCTTCCTCCATGGCCTGAAAAAGCCTGGCTTTCGTGGCCGGGGTAATCTCCTTCCTGGAATTTGTCAGTGTGCCGTCTATATCCAGCGCCAATACCTTTTTCCGCTGTGCCATCTGTCCTGTCTCTCCCTTTCCTCCGTCTAAAATTCCAAAAGGCGGTGGGCAACCCCACCGCCATCCTGTTTCTCTGTCATGTGATGCTCTATGAGCCAAATTTGTCGAATCCTGCACCCTCTATGCCAGATCTTCCGCTGGATTCTTCTCGGGATCCTACGGCTCCGTGCTCTCTGCGTCAGAGCCCTCTGTGGATTCCTGCGGTTCTGTGCTCTCTGCGTCAGAACCCTCTGTGGATTCCCCGGATCCTGCGCTCTCTGCGTCAGAGCCCTCTGTGGATTCCTCCTCAGGCTCCTGCAGATATTTCAGGTTGCCCTTGGGGTCCTGAATCTCCACGCTGTCCAGTCTCTCATGCATATACTCGTCAAGACTCTGGTCGGTGAGAGTGGTCTTGATTCCCAGGAACCATGAAGGCTCGTTAAGCCCCACATAGTAGCAGACGTAGGATAATTCCAATCCCTCCGGAGCAAATACCTCCGCGTCACCCTCTTTGCGGGAGCTGTCTAAAAACCAGTCTGTTATCTCCTGGGGCAGGCCGGAAGAACTTGTCAGTCCCTCATACAGACCTCCCTTGGGCGCCGTCATAATTGTATTGTACTTATCATAGATGACCGCAAAACTCTCCTCCGTGGCCTCGCCCTGTTTCCACTCGTCCATAATGGACTGGGCCTCCTCTCTGGAAGCCGCCAGAATTCGCAGATCCACCGAAGGGGACTGATCCAGATAGCGCCGCTTAAACTCAAGCACATAGTAACGGTGATTGGTGGAATCCTCTATCACCGTGGTATCTCCCTCCGCCCGGGCCTCGTCAAAAAGCCAGTCACGCAGCATGTACATTGCCTCCATCTGGGTGGAACCTTCCTTCAGTTCTCCCAGCGTTTTCACCTTGCTCTCAGACTCCTGGGCCTGGGCGTGAGCCGCCTCCATGGCTGCGTCAATCTCTGCCTGGGAAGGCTGTAAGCCGCCTCAGAGTCTTCCCCTTCCCCGTCTGCTGCCGCCTCATCCACCGGATCCGCCAGTTCTGTGGGCTCCGTGGGAAGCTGTGCGTCCACAGTCAGCAGATAGTAGTCCACCCAGTCATAGTCTGCCTTGTGTTCCTGATAATATGCTTCAATCTCCTCCTGAGAAGGAGCCAGCCTCTCCTGCACTTCCTGGGTGTAAGCCTCCAGGTACAGCCCCTGTTCAATGTAGGGTTTCAACCTGGACGAGGTGGCATACGCCCCGTATATCTGCCTGATATACTCCTTGCCGCTGACTCCCGCGGCGGAAGCCGACTGCTCCAGCCCCTTCTCGAAGGTCTCATAATCCCGGGCGGTGTCATAGGCAAATCCTTCCGCCTGAGCTTCCTTCATAAGCCCCCTGGTGCGGGCAATATTCTCCGTCGCAAGCTGGTCAAAATAGTCCTTCCAGGTAAGCGTCTCGGAGTACATCTGTTTGCTCAGATCGCCGCTTAAGTCAACTCCCATATAATATAGATAAGTTGCGTTCTGGGCCAGGAAATTGCTGCTCACCAGGCCGTAATTATAGTCGAATTCCACCCGGCTTATCTTTTCCCCGTCCACCTGAAGATAGGTTCCATTTACCATTAACCAGTTCCGGATGGGAAAAGAGGCCACCAGGCACACCACCGCCGCCAGCATCACAATGCAAACGATCTTGCTGATGCGCTGTTCCCTTTTCTCCTTCTCCTTCAGCTCCTGGCGCCTGCGGACCTTCAGGTCATATTTCGTCACAACCTTTTCCGGCGTCTGCTCTGCCTTCTGTGTCTCTTTTTTGGACATATCCCATGTCTCTCCTTCCCTTTTCCTCCCTGTTTTCTCCCGGACCGGATCCGGGCTGCTTTCAGATACCCGCCCAAGCCCCTTTTTTGCATCTGACCCTGTGAAAAACGGACGGGCTCCGGCAAGAACATATTTTACAGTATTTCCGGACAAAAGGAAAGCTATTTCACATATTTTTCAAGCTTTTCCACAATATTTTTCATACAGCCCGGCCGGAAGGGACTCATAAGCCCCACCTGGTCCAGCATATTGGTAAAGAAATCGCTGGCGGAAAGCCTGCACAGTTTCAGGTAGCTCTCCCATGCCCCCTGGAAGTCCTCGTCCATCCACACCTTATACTGCAGGGCGCAGGTCTGGGCAAGACTGTACTCAATATAGTAGAAAGGGGAAACATAAATATGCTGCTGTTTCTGCCAGAACCCACCCTTCTCAAAGAACTCGTTGCCGCTGTAATCCCGGTGGGGCCTGTACTCCTTCTCCAGGGCAAGCCATGCCCCGTGCCTCTCTGAGGGAGTCATGTCAGGGTTCTCATACACAATGTGCTGGAACTCGTCCACCATGCATCCGTAGGGGATAAATATGGCAGAGTCCTCCAGGTGCATTCTGGTGTATTTCCCTGCTTCCTCCCCGAAGAAAAGAGGCATCCATTGACAGGCAAAAAATTCCATGGACATGGAGTGAATCTCCGCCGTCTCCATGGTGATATCGCTGTGTTCCCTGATGGGATCCTTTCCCGACAGATAGCCCTGGAACGCATGTCCGCACTCGTGGGTGATCACGTCCACATCCCCGCTGGTGCCGTTGAAATTGGCGAACACAAAGGGTGAATTATACACTGGCATGTATGTCATGTAGCCGCCGGCCCGCTTTGATTTGCGCCCAAATACGTCAAACAGCTCATTTTCCATCATGAAGTCATAAAATTCTCTGGTCTCCGGAGAGAGCTCCCCATACATCTTCTGCCCCGCCGCCAGAATCTCCTGGGGTGTGCCCCAGGGAGCGGGATTTCCGCCGGGATAATAGACTCCTTCATCCATATAGCTCAGCTTCTCAAGCCCCAGCCTCTCCCTTCTGCGGTCATGAAGTTTTTCCGCAAAGGGCACAAAATCCTCCTTCACCTGCCTCCGGAAAGCCTCCACATCCCCAGGGCCGTAGCAGTTCCGCTGCATGCGCAGATATCCCAGTTCCAGATAATTCTCATAGCCCATCATCTTTGCCTGGGCCGTGCGGTTTTTCACAAGACTGTCATAAATCTCATCCAGCCTATCCCCGTTGGCAGTGAAGAATTCGCTCTGTTTCCTGTACGCCTCAGCCCGGATATTCCTGTCAGAATGCACCAGGTAGGGCCGCAGAAGAGAGAGGTTCAGCTCCCTGCCGTCAAAATCAATTCTGGCCCCTGCGATAAGCTTACTGTACTCCGTGGCCAGGGCATTGGCCTCCTGCATCAGGGGAATGAGCTTCTCATCCATGGACCTGCGGGCCAGATCCAGATTTTTGAAAGCCACCGGACCGATCTTTTCCTCCAGAAAATCCCTGAAAGGGGAAGCTGAAAGCCTCTTCTCATACTCCAGCACAAGGTTGCAGTAGATGGGTTTCTTCTCATTATAATAGTCGTTCTCCCGGCTGTAAAATTCATCCGCAGTATCCCCATCATAGCGTATCTTGGCTATGGTCATCTGGGTGCGCACCCGGTCTGTAAGCTCATAGTATTTCTCATGGACGGCAAACTGCTCTTTTCCGTCCGCCGCGCTGTCAAATTCCTCCATCAGCGCCCGCATGTCCTTTTCCACCTGCTCAAAATCCACTCTCTCATACGGCATTTCCTTAAATTTCATTCTTATACCCCCAGTCCATCCTTAAAAATTTCAAAAAAAACGCTTCTTCCATTGTACACGATTTTCTCGACATTTTCAATAAAAATTGTTTTTATCTCGCTTGCATTTTATGCATTATGGTGGTAAAGTTATAAATGGCAGAGTTACCATTCTATCAATTTCACAATTAGTCGGAGGAAGAGAGAAATGTTTGAAGAGTTGAGGAAAAAAGCGATTAAAAGCTCCCTGTTCCTGTGCATTCTTTTAATCGGCGGCGGCCTCGTACTGACCCTGTGGCACGCCATGAATGTCTACTATGTCTTTGCTGGTTACGCGAACTTCGTGGAGCTGAAGCCGGAGCAGATCCGCTCCCAGCTGGTGGAGGTGGATGTAGAGACGAATTTCGGCTACTTTATGTATGAATATGAGCAGAACAGCAAGACACACCAGACAAGGACAACCCATTATTACTATATCATCTGGACCGGCGACAACTATACTGAGGATTACCGGTATATGGCCATCAAGGTTCCCGCACAGTATCAGCGCAGAATGGAAGAGATGGCCGGGAACACTTCCCAGAACCTGCTCTCAGATCCCATTCACTTCCGGGGCAAGATCAGGAAACTGGACGGGGAGGAATACGCTGCATTCAGGGAATATTTTCAGGATGCCGGCTGGTCCGACCAGGAGATCGAAGATATGACCCTCCCTTATTACATAAGCGCTTATGACGGAACCAACAGTATGGACGGTGCTTATGTGATTCTGTTTTTCCTGGGAGTGGGCCTGCTGATCTGGGGTATTGTGAGACTGATCAAGGTATTCACGGGCTCCTATCTGAAGGGCATGCGCAAGACCATCGAGGCCTCCGGCTACACGGAGTCTCAGATTGAGACCGATTACAGAAACGCCGTTGCCTTTGGCAAGAAAGATACCATCAGGGTGGGAAGGCTCATGACCTACTATATCAATGGCGCAACCGCCCGGGCCGTGCCCAACAACAAGATCATGTGGGCTTACCTGAACACTATCACACACCGCCGCAACGGCATCACCACAGGAACCACTTACAATGTGATGATCTATGACGAACTGAATGCCAAGGGCCGCACCTTCACCGTGCCCAACGAGACCGTGGCACAGGATGTGCTGAAGAAAATCAACGACATGTTCCCCTGGGTTGTGGTGGGCTACACCGACGACCTGAAGAAAATGTACCACAAGGACCGGGCACAGTTCCTCCAGATGCGCTACAACACCTGCGAGCATGTGCCGGTGGAACCTGGCTTCGGCAATAATATCTGACGAAAAATCCCCGGTGGATATCCACCGGGGATTTTCTGCGAGCAGGGATCCATTTCACTCCTGCTTCCGGTACTGTACCGGGGTCATATGATAACTTTTCTTAAACAGTCTGTTAAAATGTTCCACATTTTCATAGCCCACTTCCGCAGCTACGGCCTCCACCGTGAGACTGGTCTCCCGAAGCAGCCCTCTGGCCTTCTTCATGCGCTCCTTTCGCACCGCCTCCTGGAATGTCATGCCCGCCTTATCCTTTATGTACTTGGAGAGATAGGGCTTGGAGAGGTGGAATGTCTCCGCCAGGGTGTCCAGGGTCACATTTTTATAATCATTCTTGATACAGCTGATGATCTCCACAATGCGTTCTTCCCGGCCCTCGGTGATATGCGCCGCCACCGCAAGCCTGTTGGCGGCGCTGGCCAGTGCGGCAATGGATGCCTTGATAATGTCCTCATCCACACCCACGCCCCAGTACACTCTCCCCTCGTTGGTCACGGCCACATAAGCCGCAGCCTTGGAGCTGGATCCTCTGGAGATGGCATGCTCTTCATAGAAGGTCAGCTGGTAGGAGATGCCAAAGTAGGTCTTGATGGCATTGCTCACAGCATCCAGGCGGCCATTGCCCTTGGCCCGGATAACTCTGGCCTCTCCGCCCTGTTCGATGGACACTTCCGCCTGGATCCCCTTCTCCTGGCGGAAATGACATTCGGGAATGCGGAACACGCTCCTGGGGGTGATATAATTTTCCTCAAAAATAGCATAGATCTCCGAAGGATGGAGTTCCTGGTGCCGTCTGTCCGAGACGCCCTTCACCAGATAGCCCACCTCCTCTTTCATGGACGCAGGCAGAGCGAATCCAAACTGCTGTTTCAGCACAAAAGCCACCCCGCCCTTGCCGGAGACGCTGTTAATGCGGATCACATCGGATTCATATTCCCTGCCCACATCCGCCGGATCTATGGGCAGATAGGGTACATCCCAGCGGTTTCCGCTCTTCCCTTCCTTCAGCCAGACCATGCCCTTGCTGATGGCATCCTGGTGGGAGCCGGAAAAAGCGGTAAACACCAGATCTCCCGCATAGGGCACCCTCTCGTGGACTTTCATGCCGGTAAACTGCTCATAGGCCTCCCGGATCTTCATAATATGGGAGAAATCCAGTCCGCTGTCCACCCCGTGGCACATCATATTCACAGCCACAGTGACCAGATCCACATTGCCCGTGCGCTCCCCGTTTCCAAACAGGGTTCCCTCCACTCTGTCAGCCCCCGCCAGAATGCCGAATTCCGCGTCGCTGACGCCGCAGCCCCGGTCGTTGTGGGGGTGGACGCTTAAGACCACATTTTCACGGTACTTTAAATGCTTGTGCATATATTCCACCTGGCAGGCAAACACATGGGGCATGGCCACCTGCACTGTGGTGGGCAGATTAATGATGGCTTTGTGTTCCGGATCCGGCTGCCACACGTCCAGAACCGCGTTGCAGACTTCCAGTGCATATTCGGGCTCTGTCTGGGAAAAGCTCTCCGGACTGTACTCAAAGGTGAAGGACCCTTCCGTCTCCCGGGCCATTTCTTTCAGAAGCAGGGCGCCGTCCACTGCAAGCTGCTTTATGGCCTCCCTGTCCTTCTTAAATACCTGCTCCCTCTGCTCCACGGAGGTGGAATTGTAGAGATGCACCACCGCATGGGGCGCTCCCTTCACCGCCTCAAAGGTCTTTCGGATAATATGTTCCCGGGCCTGGGTCAGCACTTGAATGGTCACATCCTGGGGGATCATATCCCGCTCAATCAAAGCCCGGATAAAATTGTACTCCGTGTCGGAGGATGCCGGAAAACCCACCTCTATCTCCTTGAAGCCAATCTCCACCAGGAGCTTGAAAAACTCCAGTTTATCCTCCAGGGGCATGGGATCCACCAGGGCCTGATTGCCGTCCCGCAGGTCCACGCTGCACCAGACGGGAGGCTTCTCAATGGAATCCTTCCTCACCCAGTCATACGTCACCTCCGGGGGCATGTGATATGTCTTGCCATACTTTTTACTGACCTCTGTCTCTTTCATATAATCCTCTCTCCCTGTCTTCATTTTTAACCATGTATTGATTTGATCATCTTAGCATATATTTTATGATTCTACAAGTATTAATTTTAATTCTATTGTTGATTTTATTTATTGTATATTATGTGAATATCTTTCCGATTTTATTGTATTTTCTATATTTTTATATGTCTTTCGCCAATTTTATATTGCTTGATTTTATTCCTTTTTATGTTTTAATTTATTCTATATTTCTGTTGATTTCCTGCTGTCCGCACTCTTACATCCATAGTATTCGCTGTCCATTCTGCATAAAGCAAGTCTCACAAAACTGCACTGAATGCAAGACTTCGCAGTAGGGGCCGCCCGAATGATTCTTTTTGCATTCGTGGATTTGGTACTGTTAAGTTTATTTTTTACTGCGGCATCTTATATTGACAGAGTGGAAATATGGGAACTTGTCATACAATATTTTGTACCATTTAATGTGGCTTGCTGCATTTGTTTCCATATGTTGTACAGTAAAAGAGCAGATTCTCAAATTGTAGCATTGCTGTTATGTATTGTTTGGACTGTTATCTGGATTCAGATTGCATTAAATGAAGCGATTTATGAGGTGATATCTGCTCCTGTTTGGATTACCCTGCTCTCCCTGTATTTTTTTATATGGGATACAGCATTTGGAAAGGACAAAAACAATTCACAAAAAACTGGGAGGTTAAAACATTATGGAAAAACTACACTTATGAGAATTTTGTGCACACTGTTAAAGCCATCTTCCGGCTCCGTCACATGGAATAGAAAAGATATTTTTGCCATGGATGTTTCGTTTGTCAATGAAAACGGAGAGACAAAAAAACTTTGCGGCGGTGAGACATCTTAGGGATGCGCAAAAGGAATGGGCGGAGATGCTTGACGAAGAAAAGCTGCGGCAGGTCATTGAAGAAAACAACCGAATTAATGCTACTCCAGAGGCAAATTCAAATAACCTTACGGATAGCGAAATCGGGACCAGGGAGATAAGATCCCCCCTGGTCCGTTGAATTCTACGGCAAGTCATATTCTACTGTCAGCCTTCAATGGCGATAAATCTGCTCTCCTCCACGGCGGGCCTGGCTTCCTTCTTCGGGATTGCCACCTTCAGAATGCCGTCCTCAAACCTGGCCTTGATATCCTGCTCCGTGACCTCGTCCCCCACATAAAAGCTTCTGCTGCAGGTTCCATAATATCTCTCCCGGCGGATATACTTCCCGGCGTCATCCTTCTGGCTGTTCTCCTGCCGGGACTCAGCACTGATGGTCAGATAACCCTCTTTCAGCTCAGCCTTAACATTCTCTTTCCTGTACCCCGGCAGGTCAATCTCCAGTTCATATCCGGCATCGCTCTCCTTGATGTCTGTCTTCATCACACTGGGTGCCGGTGCGTTATACCTCACCAGGTTCTTGGCAGGACGGGTAAAATCTCCAAAGATATCATCAAACAAGCTCTCTCCAAAAATACTGTTCAGCGGTGTCAACATAATATTTTCCTCCTTTTTCCCAGGGCCAGGATGTGATAAGTTTTAGGATTGTCTCCTGTTCCCTTGTTCTAGATATACTATAACACCTATGTTAGCACTCGTCAAGTCCGACTGCTAACAATTTCGTAAACTATTTCTAAAGGATTGATAAAATTAGAGTTTCCAGAAGTCTGAAGTTATATTCATTTCCAATTTTATATCATGATTCCTTTATTCCTTAGCCTGCAGAGTCACCTGAACTTTATCCCCTGGCTGCTTCCCTATTCTGGATCGGATCTCCTTCGTGATGCCAAGGATATAGCAGATACTTCCATCCGCACTTTTCACTCCCATATTGACAATGCTGCCCTCATAGGGCTCTCCGTCAAAGGCAGCTTTTACCTTTACCCGCCCTCTGCCGAATTCTTTCCTCACATCATAGGGAAAGACCACATAGACTCCTTCCTGTTTATACAGTCTTTGCACTTCTTTGGAAGTTCCAGTCCATGCTGTTCAAAAAACAGCTTCTCCCCATATGTGATGCTGAAACGGCGGCCGCAGACTTTGCAGAATGGCTCATGAAACACTGCCTGTCCGCACCTTTTGCAGATCCTGGGCAGACGCCTTCCCTGCTGCGCCTGCCAGCGCCACCCTGAAACCTGTGCAGATTTAGAATACATCTTACCTATCCACACTTCTGCGGTATATCCAGCAGGCAATGCCGGCGGTTATGAACTCTGTAGCGCAAAATGCCCACCAGACTCCCTCCGCTCCCATGACTCTGCTCAAGAGAAAAGCCAATGGTATAATTACGATTATATACCGCAGAAGAGAGATATACAGGGACGGGGTGCCCTTTCCCAGGCCTTCCAGAGCGCCGGAACAGGTGACTGACACCGCCGAAACCACAAAGCCAAGGCTGATAATACGCAGGGCCCACACACCATTCTCCAAAGTCGTCCCCTGGTCGGTAAACAATCCCATAAGCCACGCCGGAACTGCCCAGGACAGGATTGTCCCCACCGCCATAACCCCGGCGGTAAGGGCCAGGGTGGTGTGGAATATCTCTCTCACTCTACCCTTTTCTCCCGCTCCATAGTTATACCCCATCAAGGGCCGGATTCCTTGTATTATGCCGTTGGCCGTCAGATAAATAAAGGTCTGCAGTTTATAGTATACCCCCAGTACAAGCACATATTTGTCTGAAAACTCTGCCAGTATCCCGTTTAATGCGGAAATCAAAAGGGAGGGCAG
Source organism: uncultured Acetatifactor sp. (assembly GCA_910587755.1). GTDB lineage: Bacteria > Bacillota > Clostridia > Lachnospirales > Lachnospiraceae > Acetatifactor. The sequence goes on from CAJUNZ010000007.1 coordinate 39,901, forward strand.
GGCCAGGTTCAGGGATGCAGAAATACCCACGGAATACAGCCTCGCCACTATGCCCCGGTCCAGACGAAATCCGCTCTTTTTTATCTTTACAGGGATGGAAGCTGTCTTGTAAAAAAATAAATATACAGCAAGAGTGACCATCTGACCCATGCCGGTGGCATAGGCGGCTCCCGCGATTCCCAACGCCGGAAATATGCCCGCCCCAAAGATCATCAAGGGGTCTAAAAGGATATTTGCCACACACCCGCACATCATGCTGAACATGGATATTTTCATTCTTCCCACCGCCTGAAAAAGCTTCTCAAATACCAGTCCCACTGTGATTACAGGTGCAAACACAAATACCCGCCGGGAATATTCCAGGGCCAGGGAAATCACCCTCTCATCCGAGGAAAACAGGCGCAGGAAACCGGGCATGATCCCGATGCACAGAAGGGCCAGCACCACCCCGTGCAGCAGATTGAGCAGCATTCCCTGTGCTGCCGCCTTATCCCCATTTTCCTGGTCTCCCGCCCCCAGGTACAGGGCAATGGCAGCATTGATCCCAATGGCAAAGCCTATGGCGATGGCATTGATAACATTCTGCACCGGGTAAACCAGGGCCAGAGCTGTCATGGCCTCCTCATTTAATTTCGCCACAAAATAACTGTCCACAATATTGTAAAGCGCATTCACCGCCATGGAGATCACCATGGGCGTGGACATGGACAGCACCAGGGGCAGTATCTTCTGTTCCTTCATAAAAGTCTGTTCCATATAACCATCTTCCTTTCTGATAATGTCAGGCCCTTCCATATCTGTCAGGAGCGGAGGGAGCCCGCATCCTTCTTTCTTCCACAAAAAAATACCACACAGCTGCCTGTCCAGGTTCTTTCTGTATCTATCCAGAAAGAACCTTTTCCGACAATTGTGTGGCGAAAAAAGATTGCTCTTGAAAAATCCACTCCCCGAAGGGTTTGAAAAAATTATGCCACGAAATATCCCCTTTGTCAATATAAAATAAAAGGGGGAAACATGTTTACTGTTCTTTCACATACTGCATAAACTGGGGAGTTTTTGACCAATATTTAATCCCCCAATTTTCAAAATTCCATTCCTCCATAAATTCATTACATTCAAAGTCAATATAATAAATTTCTCCATTCTGTACCACAAAATTTGTCGGAAAATAGTCTATATTGGTATGAGCGGCATATAACAACACACACATGCTGCGCAGCTGCTCAACATAGGCAGATTGCATCTTATCATGCAAAATCAGCTGGTAAATAGTATCGCCGTCAATAAATTCCTTTAATATACGTTCCTTTTCTATATCAACATCCATCATAACAGGCATTCTTATCCCAATCTCTTTTAGTCGATTATAATCGTTTATCTCTGCCTTGATTTTGTCGCCAAATTGATAATACGCACAAGGTTCATGGTGAATCTGCTTGAGAACATACTTTTGAGTGCCGTCGCTGGCCAGGTAAGAATACAAAGACAGAACACCAGTTCCTTGACATTTCTCTGTTTTGTGGTATTATTTGCCTAACATCTCCCTCATGCCTCTGTGGAAACACACGCACACTTGAGGGCGTTTTGTTTATAAGGAGCAATGATGTGGCAGATAAGAATTTTAAGACAATTGAAGATATAAATCTGGTGATGACCGCATAGCCGACAAAAAAGTAAAAATTATAGAACCCTGGTGATGGCCATGAAAGTTAAAATTGCTATCTGTGATGATGAGCAGAATCAAATTGAATCTATAACCTCGATTGTGACATCGTGGAGTACTCGCCAAGGACATTCTTGCGAGATACACACGTTTGCATCTGCCGAAGCATTTCTATTTGAATATGCGGAAGATAAGGCATATGATATTCTTCTGCTTGACGTTGAAATGAAACATATGAACGGTATCGAACTTGCAAAGTGTATTCGTAAAGACAACAACCGAGCTGAAATCATTTTTATCACTTCGCATTTTGAATTCGTTGGTGAAGGATATGAGGTCGATGCTCTCCACTATCTGATTAAGCCGATCTCTGCGGATAAGCTCACGCAAGTGCTGACCAAAGCCGCCGAAAAACTCTCGGTCGAACCTCCGTCGGTGGTAATCTCCTGCGAAGGAGAAACAGTTAAACTATATGAAGCGGATATTTTTTATGTGGAGTCATTTCTGCACTATATTGTAATCCATACCAAAGACAGAGAATATAAGATAAAAGAAAACATCTCTTCCTTTAAAGATAAACTAAGCGATAACTTCTACCGCATTCATCGTTCCTATGTGGTTTCTCTAAAATACATTACGAGAATTTCCCGTATATCCGTTAATATCGGCGGCACCGAACTTCCTCTGGCAAGGGGAAAGTATAACGATATCAATCGGGCATTTATTGAACACAATTGAGGCAGGCTATGAGAAAGAAAACATATTTGAAGCTGGTGGAATATCAGACCGAGCAGTCTGAAAAACACTTGAATGAGGTGCGGAGTATCCATAAAGAAATGAGAGGCTATAAGCACGATTTTCACCATCATCTGCAAACGCTGAAAGGTCAGCTTGAAGCAGGAGAAATTGATCGTGCGCTTGCCTATATAGAACAGCTTGATAATCAACTGATGAATGTCGATTCACTCCTAAAAACTGGCAACGTGTCTCTTGACGCTATTCTATCCGCAAAAATTGCCCAGGCAAAAGCGGAAAATATAGCCGTAACCGTAAAAGCCAGCGTACCCGACGCATTAACTATCTCAGACTTGGAATTGAGCATCATCATGGGCAATCTGCTTGACAACGCTATTGAAGCCTGCCGTACAGTAACAGAAGAAAGATTCATTCGCATCTTCATCTCCATGAAAGGAAAGATGCTTTATTTTTCCATGCTCAATGCAGCGGGCGCAAAGAGAAAAAAGACTGGCTCCTTGTTTGCAACTCACAAGGACGGCGTTCACGGCTTCGGGCTGCGCCGTGCTGAAGCAATCCTTGAGGAACATGGGGGCTGGATCAAATATAACAGCGAAGATGGGGCTTTTACTTCGGAATTTTTGGTGCCCGCTGTAGAGTGATCTGCAATTCATGCACTGGCGGAAACATTTAGTGCACGAATTTTTTATTGTGCCGTCTCCTGCGTTAGATTATATGCCAAGGGAGGGATGTTGCATATGAAAAGAACTGACAAAGATTCGCATGATAAGTTGAATCGCACCCATTATTCTGTAATTCACAATACTATGTATTGCCTATACAATACTGTACAGTGCTATTTTCCGTTGTTATGCTGGTGCACTCTCACAGTATTGATAAATGTGATTCTTCCAGTATTGTCAACTTATCTGCCTAAAACAGTAATTGAGATAGTAACTGCAGAGCGCAGTTTCCATGAATTGGCAACTGCCATTCTGGCCTTTATGGGCAGCACAGCCATATTATCAGGTGCAAATATATTTCTGACAAAATTGATTTATCATCAGAAATATAGAATGAACACTTTTTATCTCAAACGTGTGGCGCTCAAAGGGCTGACAACCGATTATATCCATCAAGAAAACGGAATTTTCAGGAAGCTTCAAGAGGAAAGCTTCAGGTGCTGCAATGGAAACTATTCTCCACTCACAAATATATATGACGTCTTAATTCATCTGTTTACAAGCATATTAGGGTTATCTGTTTTTTGGACAATTCTTCTCCGGCTAAATTGGGGGATTATCCTCTTTCTGTTTGCAACAACAATCACCAGTTATTTCCTGAATCAAAGGATACTTAAGTGGACAGCGGCAAACAATCAGGAAAGGATAAGTTATCAGCAGCGTATCAATTATATTAATGATATTGCAGGCGATATTCGTTCAGCAAAAGATATTCGTCTATATCAGATGGCCGCATGGTTTTCAGATATCTATAAAAACAATATGAACGGACTTGCCGGATGGTATAAACGGCTTACAGGCAAACTCTTTGGTGTAGCTGTATATGACAGCGGCTTGGCTTTGCTCCGTGAAAGTGTTGTCTATCTATATTTACTCTATCTCATGTGGAACGAACAAATATCTGTTGCAGATTTTATTTTGTATTTTAGCGTAGTTACCGGTTTTTCAGCGTGGCTTAGCGATATCTTTTCGCAGATATCCTCACTAAACCAGATTAATCTGAAAATCAATTATTTTCGTTCGTACCTTGAATATCCAGAGACATTCTGCAGGGACAATGGTTTGGAAAATACTGCAAATAACGGCCCGAAAGTAATTGAACTTAAAAATGTAAGTTACAAGTACGAAGGAACAGAACAATATGCTTTACACTGTGTCAATTTAACAATCCTCCCCGGCGAACACATCGCAATTGTTGGACTGAATGGTGCAGGAAAAACAACGCTCGTTAAATTAATTTGCGGATTAATCGATCCGACAGAAGGTCAGGTATTATATGACGGTATTGATATACGTGAATACAATCGGATTGAATTCTACAAACATTTTTCCGCAGTATTTCAACAGTTCAGTATCATGCCTGTGACCATTGAAGAGATTGTTTCTGAAGCTCCACCGGAAAACATAGATCACAACAGAGTTAAGAGCTGCCTAACCACTGCAGGACTTATGCAAAAAATCGAACAACTTCCCAGGGGCGTAGAAAGCCTATTTGGAAAAACTATATACGATGATGGTATTGAATTTTCCGGAGGAGAAGTTCAGAAATTATTGTTAGCCCGTGCTTTATATAAAAGCGCACCTATTATACTGCTGGACGAACCTACAGCTGCTCTCGATCCCATTGCCGAAAGTACGCTATACGAAAATTACAATAAAATCAGCGCCCAAAAAACCACTGTCTTTATCTCACATAGACTTGCCAGCACAAGTTTTTGTGACCGTATCATCCTTATTGAAAACGGTGAGATATGCGAAGAAGGTACACACAATGAACTGCTGGAATTAAACGGAAAATACTATGCGCTCTTTGAATTGCAGGCAAAATATTACAGAGAAAAAACCGATGAAATGGAGGTGTCAAAATGAAAAGGATGTCAATTCATAAAAGAATTTCTGTCACCATACGTGGTTTTTCAATCTTAAAACAGTATTGCCCTGGTCTTGCACAGGGAAAAGCATTGTATGAGCTGATCCATTCCATTCAGCCTTTCATCTCTGTTTGGTTTACCGCACAGATCATAAATGAAATATCCACACAGAGAAGACTAAAACCTGTTCTTGTATATATTCTTAGTGTTGTTTTGACCAATTTCATTTGTGCCGTACTAAAAAGTGTTATTAATCGAGTCTGCAATGAAAAAGAATCACAAATGTGGAGTTGGTTTGGCAAAATCTTCTCCGACAGGCAAATATCTCTTGATTATGTTGATTTAGAAAATGCTGCAATACAGCAAAAGCGACAGGAAGCTGAAGAAAATCTCTATATGTTTGGTAATGGTCTGGCGCAGCTCGTCTGGGGTACATCCGCACTTGTCCGGGCTTCTGTGAATATATTGGCCTCCCTTGTTATGACTGTATCACTCTTTGGATCTCAGTCCGGAAATAAAGTAATAGATAATCAACTTTGGATTCTGATCACCTTGGTTTGTATTACATTAGGAGGCTTGAGCAATTCAAAAGCAACTGTAAAAGGGAATAAAGTATTTATGAAATGGTGCAAGGATACTGTTTGGTTTAATCGAGTGTTCATGTTTTATGGCAAAGAATTGTATATGAATCCAGAGAAGGCAAAAGATGTACGAATATATGAGCAAAATATAATTGCTGAAAAAGTGTTAGATAAGCTCATTCAATATGATAAAGAAAACCAAACCGCTGTTTTCAAAATGTCTGTCTATCCAGCCATGGCTTCTATCATTATCGGGCTGGCGAATGCTGTATGCTACCTGTTTGTTGCCGCCAAAGCATTATTTGGAGCATTTGGCGTTGGAAGCATCCTGCAATATGTTACAGCTTTATCACGGTTTGGAGAGGGAATACAGGAATTCATGTATATACTGTCCGATAATGAAGTGTATTGTACCCATTTGCAGAGTTTATTTGCGTATCTTGATATCCCCAATCATATGTACTTAGGTTCTTTGACCGTTGAAAAACGGGACGATAACGAATATTATGTGGAATTTAGAAATGTATCCTTCAAATATCCCAATACTGAGCCCTATGTTCTTAGACATATAAACCTGAAATTTAAAGTCGGTGAAAAACTTGCTGTTGTTGGAATGAATGGTTCAGGCAAAACTACGTTCATCAAGCTGATGTGCCGTTTGTATGATCCAACAGAGGGTGAAATTCTGCTGAATGGGGTAAACATTCAAAAATATGACTATAATGAGTATATGTCAATATTCTCTGTGGTTTTTCAGGATTTCAATTTGTTCTCCTTTAAACTCGGAGAGGTTGTAGCGTCAAGCAGGCATTTTGACGAAAATAAGGTACGGGAATGCTTAAGGAAAGCTAATTTTGGTGATAGGCTTGGCTTAATGCCCCAAGGAATTCATACTTATCTGTACAAAGGATATGACCAATCGGGGATAGAGATTTCCGGTGGAGAAGCACAGAAAATTGCTCTTGCACGGGCACTCTATAAAGACTCGCCGTTTATTCTTCTGGATGAGCCTACGGCTGCACTTGATCCGATCTCTGAGTATGAAGTTTACTCGAATTTCAATGCAATTTCGGGAGATAAAACGACAGTATATATTTCTCACCGTCTGGCTTCGTGCCGTTTCTGCAATATGATTGTGGTATTTGATAAGGGTCGCATAGTTCAACATGGTTCACATGAAGAACTTCTTTCTGATGTGAGCGGAAAGTACCATGAATTATGGAACGCACAGGCTCAGTACTATACACTGTAAAACAATAAAAATGCCGCCTGCGCCGACAGCAAAAAGGCGGTGCAAGAAGCCGCCGTGTATGAATAGGCGTGTAAAAATACCTCTGCTGTACGACGGCTTTTTTCTTTTGCTGTCGTACAGCAGATTTAATACTTTTAATATGAACTATGCTCCGATATAATCAAGAAAATGGTAGTAGTACTTTATCCGGTTAGTAACAATACTTTACAGTGCTGGAAAAATATGCTATATTCCATTAAAAACGGTATTGGAGGACACAGATATGCCACGTTACATTGTCACGCTGGACTATGGCAGGTAATCGCGGATGAACTGATCCGCCTGGAAGTGGTTGATTACGTTACGGACACCACCGTCTGCGAGGTTATGAAAAAACAAAATCAAACCATGGCTTGTGAAGGAATGGTGCATTCCGGAAGCGGACGCCGAATTCGTAGCGAAGATGGAGGACGTGCTGGAGGTATACCAGCGTCCCTATGCTCCTCTCCATCCTGTCGTCTGCATAGATGAAACGAACAAACAGCTTATAAAAGAAACCCGTATCCCCAGTGAACCGGGCCGGCCTAAAAACCGTGTTCCAGTTTTTCAGGTAATAGTTTTCAAACCGCTTCTTCATTATAGAAAGGAATGATATCACCTGTTTTAGCGTATTTAGGCGTATAAAACAACTCCATATTACATCCTCCTAAAGCTTCATCTTTTTACATACTCACTTAACGCATCTATAATGTCATCCACATTTTCCCGGCCTTCATGAATCCTGAGAATGATCGGTTTCGACAGATCTATGCTGAAAATCCCCATAATGGACTTTGCATCAATAATATATCTGCCACTGATCAGATCTATCTCTGCATCAAATTTAGTCGTAATTGGAAATAAAATTTTTCACTTTATAAATACTGTCCAATGATATTTCTATTTCCCTCATCCTTTTTCACCGTTTCCTTTCCTCTATCAATGCCAAAACATCTGCCCTGTCCGGCATTACTTTTAATGCGCCCTTTTTTGTTGTAATAATGGAAGCCGCCGCATTAGCAAACTCCAACATTTCATAAAGTCTCTGTCTATTCATCCTGTCCCAGTTCCATAACCAGATTACTGATATCAATTCTCTGCCGTGACATTGCATCCCTGAGCATCCGTCCAAAAAAATCATTACCTACTTTGCCGATAAATGCTGTTCTTTTTCCTAACTGCTGTAGCATCGACAAAACATTACATGGCGCCCCGCCGGGATTTGCTTCAAAAAGAGGATTCCCCTGTCCGCTGATTCCGTTCATAGTGAAGTCCACCAGCAATTCACCCAAGGCAATTACGTCATACTTTTTCATCCGAAACCTCCCTCTCCTTTTTCAAATAATAAAAGCCATAAGCGGGAACATTCACTCCGGCTGCTTTCACCTTTTCTCCGGACAGCATATCTGTATATGTCCCGTCAATTTCATTAATCCATGCCGTTTTATCATATTCACTGAAATTAAATAACCCAAGAATTTTCTCACCTTCATAATATCTGCCAATGCACAGCACACTGGAATCAAACGTGTCAACTGTCCATGTGTCCGCTCGGCAGACAAATGCCTTTTCCGATTTTCTGATATTTTCCAGACGTCCTAACTGGTTGAATATCCGCCCTGCCACACCAGTCTCATCGTCCACCTGTTCCGCAAGATGCCACGTAAAAGCCCCTCGGTGGATATAGCGTGAATCATTCGCTTTATTCGGGTCATCCTTATAGGAGTAATCATTCACCTGCCCGATTTCATCGCCGCTGTAAAGCACCGGTATCCCAGACTGCATAAACATATAAGCATGGAGCATCACATCCTGCCTTATGGCCCTTTCCATGTCCTCTTCTTTCTGCTCAAACTCTGCCTTTTCAATTCCACACATGGATGCAGTTGTTCCGCAAAAACGGGCATCCCCCGTTACCGGATCAGCATTATACAGTTCTCCCCTGCTGTTGCTGTTCCCTTCAAGCCCTTGAAAATAATTATTCAGATAATGCTTATGGGAACGCTCTTCTATCCCTTCATGGTGCAGAGTACCGTAATCCAACCCCCATCCTATATCATCATGGCAACGCAGATAATTCAAAAATACATATTCTTTTGGCAACGCATTCACAATATCAAGCTGTCTTTTTAAAAGACGCACATCCCGTGTTGCCACAGTATGCCATGTTGTCGCCATGGTTGTCACATTATAAAGCATATGACATTCCGGCTTTTCGACTGTTCCAAAATATGGAACGACTTTCTCCGGCTCCATGACAACTTCACCAAGCAGCAGTACGCCCGGACAGACAATCTCGCTGATTATACACATCAGACGGACAATTGTATGAACCTGCTTCAGATTCCGGCATTGCGTGTTCAACTCTTTCCAAATATATGGCACTGCATCAATGCGGACAATATCAATCCCGTGGTTGGCCAAATATAAAAAATTATACATCATTTCATTAAATACACGGGGATTTTTATAGTTTAAGTCCCACTGATACGGATAAAACGATGTCATAACATAATGTTCTGCATCTGACAACCATGTAAAATTTCCGGGAGCCGTTGTTGGAAATACCTGCGGGACTGTCTTTTCATACATCTCTGGAATTGTATAATCTTTATAAAAGAAGTATCGGTTCATATATTCACCGTCTCCCTGACGGGCCTTTTTCGCCCACTCATGATCCTCCGATGTATGGTTCATTACAAAATCCATGCAGACATTTATATTCTTTTTATGGCAGGCGGAAGTCAAATGCTCCAACTCCTCCATGGTTCCCAACTTTTCCTGCACCTTGCGGAAATCCGACACTGCATATCCTCCGTCTGACCTTCCCTCCGACGTTTCCAGAAATGGCATCAAATGAATGTAGTTTACGTTACTTTTTTCAAGGTAATCCAGTTTTTCTTCCACACCAAGCATATTACCCGCAAAATTGTCGATATAAAACATCATGCCCAGCATATCGTTCTGTTTGTACCAGTCAGGGTTCTCCACCCTCTTTAAATCCCGTTCTTTTAAGTCACTGCCCCGCTCTTTATAAAAATAATACAGATTATTGCACAGTTCTGCAAACATGGAACTGTTATCGTACAGCTCCATGTAAAGCCAGCGCAGCTCATCATGGAAACTTCCTAACCGGCTGTTGAAAACGGAATCCTGTTGCTTTGTTTTCTTTTTCAAATTACAGCCTCCTATCTTATTTAAAATGCAATCTCACGGATGCATTTTCTGATTCTAAGTACCATTGACGGAGAAACGGATAATTCGTCAACACCCATACGCACAAACTCCTCCGTTAGATCGATGTCTGCGCCAAGCTCTCCACAGATTCCCGCCCATTTTCCACATTTATGTGCATTATCAACTACCATCTGGATCATCTTCAGCATGGCTTTGTGATGTGGATTATAAAAATCATCCAGCCTCTCATTTTGGCGGTCAATTGCAAGCGTATATTGCGTCAAATCATTTGTGCCGATACTAAAAAAGTCTACAAGTTCCGCAAGCTCATCAGAAATCATAACTGCCGCAGGCGTTTCTATCATGATACCCTGTTCCGGCAGGGTATACGGGATTCCTTGCTCTTCTAATTCCTGCCGGACTTCTTCGACAATACCGTATATCTTTCTTACTTCATCAGTTGATATGATCATCGGATACATAATTGACAAATTTCCATAAACAGACGCTCGCAACAGGGCACGGAGCTGTGTTTTAAAAATATCTGGCTGTTTTAAGCAGATACGGATTGCCCGGTATCCCATAGCCGGATTATCCTCTTTCCCAAGATTAAAATAATCCGCCTGCTTGTCAGCCCCAATGTCAAGCGTCCTGATGATTACCTTCTTGCCCGCCATTGTCTGAACTACCTGCCGGTATGCCTGAAACTGTTCTTCTTCCGTAGGGAAATCCAATCTGCCAAGATAGAGGAACTCACTGCGAAATAATCCAATCCCTGCAGCATCATTTTCCAGCACATACCCTACATCAGAAACACAGCCAATATTTGCATAGAGCTTGACTTCCCGCCCGCCCCGCGTAACGGTCTCCTTGCCTCTCATATCCTGCAACAGCAGATTTTTTTCCTTTTCCTCCCTGATCCGCTCCTGCGTCTTTGCACATACTTCCTCTGTCGGCTCAAAAATCACTTCTGCGGAAAAGCCATCGACCACTGCCGTCATCCCATTGTGAATCCTTTCCAAATCCACAGGAACGCCGACCAATGCCGGAATGTTCATCATACGCGCTAAAATTGCCGTATGGGAATTCGTTGATCCATGCACTGTTACAAAGGCAAGGATTTTCTCCTTATCCATCTGTACTGTCTCACTGGGTGTCAGATCGTCCGCCACAATAATGGACGGCTCCATTGAGCTAAAATCGATTTCCTTATGTCCGTACAGATTATTTACCAGACGGTTAGAAATATCTTTGACATCCGCAGCACGTGCTCGCATATAATCATCGTCCATCCCTGCAAACATCTCCGCAAAATTATCGCCTGTTATGGCTACCGCATACTCTGCATTCACGTTCTCTGTCCGGATGATATTATCAATTGACTCAAGGTAATCCTCATCTTCAAGCATCATCTGATGCACTTCAAAAATTGCTGCATTTGCTTCACCGACTTCCTTCACTGCCTTATCGTACAGACTGCCAAGCTGTTCCCTGGCCTGTTCGATAGCTGCCCTGACACGTGCGGCTTCCGCATCTGTGTCTTCTGTCTTTCCCCTTTTTACTTGGCAGTCTGCTTTATCAAGCAACACCACACTTCCCATAGTTATGCCTTTATAGACAGATTTTCCTGAAAATCTTTCCATACCTTATACCTCCATTACGTCTGGCCGGTACCATATCCGGCCAGCTCCAAACTGATTACAGATTATTTTCAAAGAATGCCTTGATCTCCCTGCACGCAGTTTCTTCATCTTCCCCGGAAACCTCGACCAGAACTTCGTCACCGCATTTTACACCAAGCCCCATCAATGCCATCAGTTTGGTGGCTTCTGCTTTTTTACCATTTTTAATAATCACAATCAGTAGTTTACAATTTTTGAACCTTTCCAATCCAAGACTGAATATGGCGTTCT
>CAJUNZ010000008.1 GCA_910587755.1 uncultured Acetatifactor sp.
ACGAGATCGTATTCGGTGACTGGAGTTCAGACGTGTGCTCTTCCGATCTATTCTCCGGTTGAGGTCTGTCTGCCTGATCTGGTCGATACCCATAATCATCTGGTCTACCACGCAGGCATAAGTGTCTGTATGCTCGGAAAGCACCGCCGGGTCAACCTTGCCGTATGCCGGTTTCCTGTGCCAGTTGTCACGCAACAAATCTTCCTTGTCAAAAATATAGTAATTGTCAGAGGACAGCGTAACAGGGCAAATCGGGAAAACCGTCTTTGCAAAACTGTTCGCGTCACTCTGATAATATGCCAGCGCCACATTAGACAGCGCTGTGTGTGGTCTGAAGGCACCCTTTGCAATGTCCGCCTGGATGCCTGCTGCTGTTCTTTTCGCCATTTTTCTTTACCTCCTGCACTAATTCTTCTGGTATTTGGCAATCTGCACCCTGCAGTATTCATCTTTTGCTGCTGCAGAAAGTGCGATACCCACTACATAGTTACCGGCCTCCGCTTTAACGGCCAGACCGCTTGATGCCGTGACTTCCTCGCCTTTGGCAATATCGCCGCCAGCCAGGATATAGCCGATGTCCTTGATCTGGATGTCAACATCATCACCGGCATTTACTTTCCCGGACTCCACGCCGGAAATATCATTGATCCCTGCCTCAATCAGCGCAATACCTACCAAAACTGCAGAACCGTCTGCGGCCAAAACAACATTGCCGTCCTTGTCGTATGCCAGGATGCGGTTTCTTGCATCGGCAATTTCCGCCCCGGCCTGCTCCACAATAGTCACGCTCTGGTTGATCTGCACTCCGTTAAAATTTCTGTTTGCCATATCCTCGTAATCCTCCTTTCTTAGAATCCTGCCTCGTCCTCATATTCGTCCATCAGCTCCGGATGATCCTCCCACGCCTTTGCCATTGCTGCAGTATAGTCCAGGGAAGAATCCTTCTCCATGTAGCCTTTTGCAATAGCGTCTACCTTTGCCTCGACTGCCCCTGCTGCGTTGGAGCCGTGGCCGGATTTCCCGATCTCGGAAAATGCGCCGGACTTCTCTACGGTTTCTACTGCCTGGTCCAGTACAGCAATCATATCGCTGTATGCCGTGCCTCCCGCCGCTTTCAGGCTCTTAAACAGAGGCACCAGCTCTTCCGGCTTCTTGCCGATGATCTCATATTTCTTTGCCACCTGGCTGAGTTCCCTCTCTTCTGTCGCCTCCCGGAACTTCTTTAATTCTTCCAGCTCTGCCTTGACTGCCGGGTGCAGGCCCTTATAAATACCTTCATCACCAGTCTGCTGCTCAGGTACCTGGGTCTGGGTCTGTGCAGGCGTCTCAGCCTGCGGTGCTGCCTTCTCTACAGTAGGCGCCGCCGGTACTTCCGTTGTGGGTGCCACCACGGGAGTGCCGCCTGCAGGCTGATCCTCTGTGCCATAACGCTTCTCGATGCTGTCCAGAAAAGCTCTCTCTGCATCCGTCAGTTTGCTCTTGTCAATTTTCATTTCCTCTTCGTCTCCTTTCGGTTTTTCATTGTTGTCCGGTCCATCTTCCTCGGATTTCTCCTGAGATTCCGTATCTTTGGACGCTTTTTCGATTGCCTCATTCAGCCTCTCTGCCGCTGACTTCATAACCGCAAGCTCTTCCTCCGACACATCCTCCAATTTCTTCACAATGCTGGCCGTCTTTCCGCTGGACCATTGCGTGATTGATTCCTGCACTACGGTGTGGAACTCTTCAAGACTCTCCTGCATTGCTGTCTGTGCGCTGGTGCTGTCCAGTTCTCCGTCATTCAGTATTGAACAGAGGGAAGATTGCAGCGCCCAGCAAATATCCCAGATTTCATCCATAATCTTTCCATTCTTCCGCCGTTCCATCTCGTCGCTGAATGTAAACGAATCTCCTTTCTGGATTGCGTCCACTGCACTGTCGATTTCTTCCTGGTCCATTCCTGCCGCATTGCCTATAAACCCAAGCAGGCGTTTCAGAAAGCCAGTATTTTTCCCTTTGTCCTCTCCTGTCGTCTGCCCTTTTCCATCTTTTCTCTTAATCATTCCGATATGAGCATCCGGATTAGCACCTTCGTCCACAAAATCAACTTTCCTGATTTTGAGGTTTTTCAGTTTTGTTGCCACTTTGCTGCCTCCTTTCTTCGGATTTTATAAAACAAAGGACACCCGCTGCCGGATGCCTGTTTTACCATAAAAATATGTGCTACCTACGCCCTTTTTACGGTTCCGTAGGTAGGATTATTAGGTTGGGCGGTCTGAAAATCGCAATACGCCCCATTTTTACAGGGTGTTTTCGGCTCTTACCTCTACTCTTTCCGCCTCTCCCTCTATGGAGAACATCTGGTATGTGCCATTCTTGACCTTTTCCCACACATCCTTGTCTGTAATCTTGAAGCCGATCCACCAGCCTACCGGAAGCGTTCCTGCGGGAATACCCATAGCCTGCATTTTCTCTTCCGTGAAAACAACACTTTCAATGAGTACGGCAACACCGCCTCTTTCGTGCATTTCCCCGCCCTCACGATAGAGCAGGACATATTCATAAGCTGCGTTCTCCAGTTCCTCCGGCTCAATAATGTCAGCCTGCCAGTCCTCAATCAGTTCTCCATCAACCCTCATAGACACATTCGCCCATCCAAAGGCAAGCATCTTTTCGTCGTCAGATTTCATAATCCTAAACCGGCTCTTTATGACATTATCCGGATTTGATTTCTCAATCAGTTCTGAAAATTTCCTCATACCCTCACTTCCTTCCGCTGTACGGTGTTTCCTCAATGTATTCGATTGCACAGGCGCATCTCGGATGTGCCGGAGGCAGTAGCTTGTGACCTCTGAACAGTATCTTGCCCTTAAAGTCAAACTCCGCATCCATATCAATCTCCATGCCCTCCAGGGATGCACAGATTTCACAGACACCATCATCGCCGGATGTACTCCACCTTTTTTTCACAATCCCCAGGTAGCCTTCTGCCTGGGCCTGCCGGATTCCTTCATCAGCTCCCCTGTTATACGCAAAAGCACTCTCGGTCTGTGCAATCGTGAAGGCTCTTTCCCTGTGCTGCCTCTCAGCGTATTTCAGCGCCGCTTCCCTTGCCTTTTTACGGATGCTCTCAATCTTCATCCGTGGATGCTCTTTTCTGAGGTTCGCCACTATATTGTCATAATATCTGGCATTTGCCTTTGCCTGCCCTTCCGTAAGGCCGATGCAGGGGCGGATCAACCTCGCCAGTTCATCAACCGTATGTCCCTCTCTCATTTTCTTCGTGAGAAGTGCGGCAATAGCGTCTTTCTGCTCCTGGGTGCATACCGTGACAAAATTGGCGCCACGTTCTCCCAGCCAGTCGAATATACCGGGAGTCTGCGTGTTAAATTCAAAAGCAAGGCTGTCAAGGATTGGTTGCCCCTTTGGCCCTGCCTCTATTGCTTTCGTCCACATATTATTCAGCCTGTCGGCTACCAATATGGAGTAGTCCTGCCTCCACAGCTCCAGCGTTTCGGTGGTAAGAGCGCCGTCAAGCACTGCCTGCCTGAGTTCCTGATAGGTAATTGCGTCCTGTTGGTCTTTCCAGAATCCGCATAGGATTTCAACAGGATCGTCACACTCGCTCTCCAGATACTCTTCAAGCCTTCGTAGGACCTCTCGGCCGTTTTCCGTCTTTACCTTCCGTACCCGCCTGGCCGGTATGATTCTTATTGACATCGACAGCACTCCTTCCTAAGCGTTTTTTAGCCGCCTCTGCTTTCTCGTCCGGGATTTCTTCCCCTTCCTCGTCTGATTCCTCGCCTGCGGCTGTTTCCGGTTCAGGGGGCTGGTTCTGCTCCTGCTGATCCCTGCGTGTGCGGTCAAGTTCCCTGGTGTCGGAAGTTCTTTCCGGAAGATGCCCCACCTGCCGGATATAATCCTCCAGGCCATCATCAGGCACCAGAACACCAATCCCGGTCATATCCTTAATGAATGATGCAACTTTCGTAATGTCGGCATCCTCAATATCTCCATGTGTCATTTTCGGATATTCCGTAATTCCTGCAAAATGCTGGCCGTTAATATCAATCAGTGCAGGTATGCCCTGGCTGTTGAACGTCTCGCAGATAATATCCAGAAATGCGCCTATGGCAACGGCGAATAGTTCCGTCTTATCAGAACTCAACGCCCAGCTTCCCGTCTTGTCATGGCCCAGGAAAATAAAATCCGCCAATACCGTCATTGCAATTCTGGTATCATAGCGATTTATGATTGCATTGGTGTCAAACTGCCGTGTGCCGCCAGAACTGAGCAACTCCAAAGTGTAACCAGCCGGAAGGACAACTCCCTCCATTTCATCCCTTCGTATGCTTCTAACCATTTCTTCAAGTCCTAAACGTGCTTTAACGGCATCCTTATTCTGGTCGTCCCATATATCCAAATCTTCCGGTCCATGAATAACAGGAAGCCCGGCCAAATCCCTCTCAATACCGATTCCTTCAATCTCCTGTATGCGACGCTTGAAGTACCAGGACCGGTATGCGTTTCTCAGGATGCTCCTGCCCTCTGGATTGTTCTTTCTTGACTTCGTGCGGAATAACAACGCCTTCTCAATAGGGATCGTGAACGTGCCAAAATCAGGAGGCGGCATCTGAGTCATACCCAACAGATTATCCTCGTTATCGTACTCCCACTGATAGAGCGTTTCCTGTGACCTGATCGGCAGTTTCCTCCAACCAATCAGACCATCGCTGTATTTACTCTTTGTCCGTGGGTCCTTCGTGTTCCCCATGCGGCGCTTATACACAATCTCGTGGTAGCTCCAGCCGTAAGTGAGGAAAGACAGGATTTCGGAAATGGTGTCTATCCATGTGTCCTGCATATCATTCATGCAACTTTCCACAAACTCAGCAGCCTCTTTGTCCTTTGCCGTATCTCCACCAGGCTCCACATTCCAATCACACTGTCTTACCAGCATTTCTATCGCAAAAAGGATAGCGCCCACTATATCATCATTCTCTGACATTTCCGTGTAGGCTGCTATCCCTCTGTGTCCTCTCAGCTCCGGCAGGAACTCTTCGTAAATCGTTCCTCCGTATCGCCGCTGTCCTATGCGTCCAATTTCTTTATTTCCAGCCATCTGTTCTCACCTCACTTTCTCCAATAACTGCTCTTGCCTAAACTGTTGTCTGGCGGTGCTGAGTATGTCATGCCGCTTTCTATCTGGTTGAAAGCGTTTGCCCCGGCATCCACCATATCCTTAAAGTCCGACTGCGGGAACGACTCGTACTGATTGAAAAACTCATTATTCCACGGTGCAATCAGTACATCAACAAATCCCGTGTCCATTGTTTCGGTACCCTGCCACATTGCCGAAAACGGCTCCGCCCTTGTTACCTTGTCTCCAGATTCCGGCATTATCTTCACAATAAAGCCTGAGAGCAGTTTCATGTAACTCTGCGCCTGCTCTTTTCCCGCCTGGCCGGGGTCCTGCGGCAATCTCTGAACTACCCTGCCGTATGCCGCCCGGTCTGCCTGTGCGGTCATAAGCACCAGCTTTCTTACATCTGAAGCCGACAGGCGCTTATTGATAACATCTGCCACAATGTACCTTCCACATCTTCGCTTTCCGATAAGCACACCAGCCGTATATGCCGGATTCCCCTCTTCGTCCTCTGAGGTAGCCGCCAAATCCCAACCTCTGCACCAGAGAATAATATCTTTCGGGATTTCACTCACCATATTTACCTGCGTCCTCTTGAACATCAGGCCAGCCGCCGCCTTAATCTTCCAGTTACCGTATAGCAGCCTTTCCCTCTCTACAAGTGGCAATGCCTGCAGGTTTGCAAGATACCCTGGGTCATTTTTCATCAGGATTTTATTGTCCTGGAGCGTACTCGCTATGAATGTCACGCTCTTAGGCATTGTCTCAGCCTCTTCACGCTTTATGTTATTTTCCATAGCAAGCTGTATTGCCTCTTCCCTGGAATCAACCCAATGGATAACATCATTCAGCCGGATCATCCAGCGTATTTTCCCTGAACGCTCCTTTATCGGATAGCCTGTTTCCTGATCTATCCACCATTCTATGAAAGTTGCTACCCAACTGTCAGCGTCCGGATTGCAGGTGGCCCGTATGTACGGCTTTACTCCCGAATCTGTCCGGTTTCGGGACATCATATAGAAAAACTGATATTCCGTGAAATGTGTCAGCTCGTCAAAGCCTATCATCGTTATCTGGGAGCCTTGCCAGTCAAGACAATCATCGTCACTTCCAAGATGTGCGAAATTGACCGTTGCCCCTTTTGCAAAAGTCCAGTGTAGTTTTGGTGTCTTTAGCGGATAGGAACCTTGCACGAGGCTATAAATCTTTCTGCTGCTATCCCATAATCCGCCTGGTGATGTGACCTGCGTATAATTCCTACGGAAGATAACGGCGTTAAAATCCCTATTCTTCATGTGCCTCAGCGGCTCCAGGAGCAGGCCGAAGGTTTTACCTCCCCCTGCAGCACCGCCGTAAATACAAACATCCGCCGAAGTAGCCAAAAACTTCTCCTGCGGACCTTTCTGCGGTGCCAGTATGATTTTTTCTCTGCTCATTCGGAATCATCCCTCCCATTATCCGGAAGGTAAATCGTAACTTCCGTATCGTTGTCGCCTCCGCCCTGGAGGTAATCCTGTGGCCTATCCTGCCAATTCTGCCGCTGCCTGTTTTTCAGCCAGAAGATTTGAGCCGTCACATCTGGAGGAACAAACTTCTTAGTCTCTTCTACCTTGACCGGCTTGATATTCCCCTCCTTGTCATACTCAACGGTTTTCTTCGTTTCGGTATATTCATACCCTGTAGCTCTCTGGTACAGGCTCCGGACAACTTTCGCATCCGATACGCCCTTACCCTCCGCCAATGCCTTACCAAATGATTCATGATCTTTGGCCCATCGGAGAATGGTACGTTTCGAGATACCCATTGCCTCGGCAATCTCTTCGTTGGTGGCTCCCATTGCAGCCATAGACCACGCCCAGTCATCGTGGTAAAGGGCATTGTACTTTGGCTGTGCCGCCATGTGCTAAACTACCTTCCACTGAGGTAATCAGCACACAAGTATTCAATAAGCTGCCACCGGTTTTTACTTGTGACGGTACCTTCTTTCTCCGCTTTCTTGATTGCCTGCTGGATCACCTTTGCAGACTCTCCGGGTACCGCATTGCTGCCAAACAGCTTCGCCAGATAGGTCCATTCATCTTCCTCGTTGAACCCGACTTCATCCATGCGCTCGTTAGCGTTCTGTATCATGGAATGGATTGCAGCGCCAACATTCCTGATGTCCGTGAATTTCTGGTACCGGCTGAGCGTTTCCACAAAGCTCTTGCACTGTTCATAAGGTGCTACCCCGATAATTTCCGGAGCTGTCAGTTCCAGATTCTTTATGAGTGCATCCATATCCTGCACCTGATGCGGCAGGAATGAAAATGTCACATTCTTAAAATCAAACTGTACTGCAGGAGAAAGCATCTTGTCGTATGCCTCCAGCGGTTCCTCCATGATGTCCTTGCCAACGAAGCTCTCTATCATATCATCCACATCGGTAATCATTTTCACGATTTCCCGCAAGGTTGAATCATCATCAAATCCTGATATGGCATTGTGGGCCAGCTGCTTTGCCGCTATCTGGCTCCTTGTCAGGCCGGACACATCAATTATTGCTATGACTTCCTTCAAGCCAGCCGCCCTTGCGCTCTTTACCCTGTGGTGGCCCGATATGATCTCCAACTTGCCATTGCTCAGGACAAAAAAAGGCAGGCTCTCTAACTGCCCTCGCTTCATGATGTTGGCCGTCAGCTGATCCTGCATTTCATTCTTCATTATCCTGGCGTTGATGTCCTGCTCCTTGACCTTATCAATCTGGACCTTTGCAATCACCAGGCCGGAACCCATATCATAAATTACTGAGCATCCCTCTATTTGGACGCTTTTGCTCTGTTCTTCTGCCATTGCTTCTCCCTCCTTAGCCATTCTGCCAACGTCTGCTGTTCTGTCCTTCCCTCGACAAGATCAGCCTCGTATGTCAGCTTGTAGCCGTTCTGCTTATCCTCGGCTCTGTTTACCAGTTTCATAATGCCCCGTACCTCTTTGTTTTCCGGGTACCGGGTAAGCATTGCGGTACGCATCTTTGTGACCTTTTCCTTCTCGATATTATCCAGAAGAGAGTCCACAAACGCTCTATTCTGCGCCAGCATATAGCACAACCGCCCTAACCGGTAGCTCTGATGCGGCACCTTCATCACATACCAGACAAAGACGGAATCTGCCGCCATCTTCGATATGCCAAATACTCCGGCCACATATCCGTCAATCAGCAATGCTCTGTTGTATGTGGCTGAGGAACCGACAAAATTATGCGTCCACAGCACACGGTAATACTGCGCTTGTGCTGTCTTGATCGGGATAATCTGTACCTTGCTGTCCTCCTTGATTTCGTAATCCCTCGGTAGCATACTGCAGTCCAGCGGCTCCAGCTTGCTTTCGGAAGGACGCTTAATCTTCTTTCCGTTGGCAAGGGCTGTAGCCTCTTCCTCCCGGTTCGTAGTGATGTAGGCGTTCAAGTCTGCCCTGGTTCCCGGCCTGCCGAATATCGTATATCCGACCGCCTCACCGACTTTTTTCTCCTGATAGCAGAGAACCAGCGCCTTTGCACCCATGCACAAATCGTAGAACTGCTGGTGTCCTGTCTCTGGATCGAACAGCTGATATTCCGGTTCCTTCCATGTCATTTTTCCCTGCGTGTCATAAAACTTCTCATAGCCGGAGAAGTATGTCGGGGGATTGGCAATAACCAGTGCATGGGGATCATCCAGTACCTCTTCCAGATGCACCCACATATCCAGAGGACGGTAACTCATTCCTTTCAGCAGATTCCGGATCACTTCTATCTGTTGGTTGATGCTTTCAATATGTTCTGACCGTCTGAGGCGTAAATCTGTGAGCATCTGATAGAAATAATCATTGCCTGCGTTCTTTGAAGTACGGAGGTATAGCTGAGCATACAATGCGGTTGCAGGGTCCAGAAGCTCCGAATCCTCAAATCCTTGTGCATGGATTTCCAGAGGCTCCAACGACTGTCCGGTAATCGCATACCCCAGCACCGTTGACATCATATTGACATCGCTGGTTTCAATCTGCTCTGCCCTAAACCCATTCTGCACCGCCAGATTTGCCATAGCAAATGTCCCGGCACACGGCTCGACAAATCTGGTATATCCTGACTGTGCCGCTGTTTCTATCAGCTTCACAAGAAAGCGCTGCTCCGGTGTTCCCAGGCATCCCAAGAACATTGCGCCTGGATTCATGAAAAAAGCCATTCGCCTATCACTCCTTCCCTTTTTTGTTAAATCTAAACAAAAACCGAGGCGGCTCCCCTGGTATAACCCCGGAGATTTTTGATACCGCCTCGGCATATTGCACAAAAAAGGCACCGTACTCACTGAATACGATGCCGTTGTTTTTGGACCGGAACCCTGCAATGAACAGGAACTCTCCCCTGGGAGGGGAACGTGTTGCTTACACCAGTTCCGGATGATATGTTAAAAACCCGCCATACCGAATAAACTCATTTGCTGGTAGCCGTTATCTTCTTTCACTACCGCTTTTGCAGGCTGCTTATTGTCTGCTTTCTTTTTCTTCTCCTTTGGCGGCGTCGGATCGGGCAACTCCTTGATTGCTTCTCCCGTATTCTCAGCCCACCATTCTGCAAAGACTGTTCTGTGGCACCAATCTTCCGGTACCCTTACATCTTCATAGCACAGCAGAACCAGGTCTTTTCCTTCGCTCTGTGCTTTTTGCTCCAGGCGCTTAACCATGCTGATGATTCTCTCTGTGCCGATCCCTTCCAGCTTGCCGTAATATGCAGGCTTGAAACTCTCCAAATCCATATTCAGCATATATCCCTTTGGAGCCAGGGAATAGCACTGCTCTTTCAGCGCATATCCCAGGGGGAACTTCGGCTGTCCTATGCTGATTCCCACCGGATAATACTTATCATTCAACAGCTCTTTGTTGCTGTATCTGCTTACCCATATTGCCATCTTAATCACTCCTTCAGACTGTATTTCCATAGTTTAATTATACTATACGGACGGTCCTAAGTACATTGAAATACCCTTATTTAACCGATTGTTAACAATTCCTCCGGGCTTTGTGGCGGGCCTTTCGACCCGCCCTGCTGCCTGTTTGGGAAGAAAAACAACTGGCTATTTTTTAGGGGTGACATATGGGCTTATTGGCTGATACCATATTATCATTGAGAATTTCTAATGTAAACCTACTCTTTTTCTCCCTGCCTTTCATATAGCCACAGGGAGCGTTCAAAATCATATCCCAAGCAAGTAAACAGCCACTATTCCACAAGCTATCCCTAAGTCCTTGTAGACCGTCTTATCGCTTACATTTTCTACTTCCGAAATCTCCTGCACCGAATACTGCTTTTCCTCCAGATACATCATGCTAAGCTCCCTATATCGGCGCTTCGCCTCTTCACTTCCGGACTTTTCGCACTCTTCCCGGTACATTTCCGTTGCTTTTTCTATGCGGTAGATGCAGTATAAATCCTCCTGCCTCCGCTTCTCTTCATCCTTAATCGTCCTCTCGGACCGGCTTACCGTTTCCCTTACACTTCCCATGAGGTCCTGTATGAACTTCCATCGGAGTTCAATCTGCTCTTCCTCCGTAAACTCCGCCTCGTCCGACAGTGTAGCCTTAATTCGCCGATACGAGCTGAGCATCTTTTTCGTTTTCTTGACCTTATTCTCTTCCCTTGCCCGTTTCTTATCCGACTTGACCTGCTCCGCCCGGAACCGTTTTACTGCCTCTTCCCCTGCTACTGCAGCAATCTGGTTGATCTGCTCCTGTGTCAGAACATACATAGGGATTTTACTTTCAGTCCTATCCGTTGCCATAATGTCGCCTCCTTAATTCTTGACTTCCTCGCAAATGCGAGTTATGCTCATATTGGTGGTTGAGTCGTCTCGAAAGGGGCGGCTTTTCTTTTTTACCTGCGCCTTTTCGTGCAGGTGGCGAAGTGCGATATGTAGCCGGTACCTTCTGCCTCGCTACTGTTTACCCTGTCTGCCGCTACTACTTCTCCGGCATAGGTAACGATTCTCTCAGTTGCTTTCTTTCCGGCCTCCGGTCTGCGGTAGCTTATCATGGTAGGGTCCACCGGCATATTCTTTCCTGCCTTTGTCCTGATCCACATAATTTGCTTTCCGCAACTCTTGCACACTCCAAACGGATTCGCTGACCTCATGGGTTCTTTCTCCTTTCCGATGTCAGGCTTTCTTTTCCAGACATCTGCACTTATATGTAGAACGCATATCGAATGTAGGTTTCTCCTTACATTTCTTACGCTTTACATCTTCCTCAGACAGCCACACTTCATGCAATCTACACCAATACTTCGGGGATTTGCAGATTCTATTATTCAATCCCATCCGTGGATTTCTGCTGTCTGCTTTCTGGTATCGCATTTTATCATCCTCCGTTACTTATTTCCCTTTAATCCATCCGGAAACTCCTGAATCAATGGCTCTCCCCATATCTCCGAAAGGCTGGATTTCATGAATATCGGGATTTCGTATTTCCGGCACTCTTCCAGTAGATTTTCTATCCATACTCTCTCCGGCACCACCTTATTCTTCCTTCTCCCTGTCTCTGCTCCTACAATTATCCAGTCCGGCTTCGCCATGACTGTATCTAACTGCCACAAATCCTCCAGAATCGGCTCCATTGACAGAAACCAGTGAATCCCTTCTCTGTCACCAAACCAGGCATATCTGTCATTGGAATTTGTCACGCTACTGCCAAACCAGAAATTATCTGTCCGTGTAATCTTCCCGGATTTTTTCAGTTCGATATATCTCTCCGGATTCTTCGTCAAGAACAGGTAATTATGCTGAGGGGCTTTCCTGCAGGCATCAAATACCGCCTCTATCCAGCTGTCTGGTACCCATTTCCCGAATAAATCTGCCATTGAGCAGACAAAGATATTTCTGCCTGTCTTATTTGCATAATCTTCCAGCTTGTATCTGTGGAAAGTCGGGGCAAACCCAAACGGATACGGCGTCACCTTGCCATTGTACGGTTCAAACGGCTCCGGCTTTCCTCCTGTCGTCAGTGGATATTTCGTTTCATACACACCTTTTGATACCTCAAAAGTTTCTGCATCGAGCCAGAATCCAGTACCCGCCTCTCTCAAATCACCCTTTCCCCGGAACCGCTCTGCTATTCCCCTGGCGTAGCAATACTCACAGCCATGCAGACAGCCCGTGACCGGATTCCAACTGCTATCACACCAGTCAATCTTCGTCTTATCCATAAATTCTCACTCCTGCTTTTCCTCGACTTTGCCGACAATCTCTTTCAGCCGATCCTTAAACGCTTCGACCTCCGACTCCGGCACATCAACCATTGTTATGATCCCCTTCGGTGCCTCCGCTCCGGGAGAATCCGGTTCTCTCACAACCACTATATCCCCTACCTCAACCTTTGCTTTGCTGATGTAGGAATATTCACGCCCCTGCGGCTTTCCGTCTCTCAAAAATCTCAGCTTCACTAAATTCATAATCATTTTCTCCTTCCACGTTCTATGTCCTGTAATTCCTCAATCGTCACTAACCTGCAGTCCGGCAGCATAATTAACGGTTCTCCCAATACTACCCGCCTGCCCTCTATCCTCATTCTCGGATAACTCACAATTACCTTACATTCCTGAGCTACCTGGTATGAGGAATCAGAAATAATCTTCCTGATGCGCTTCTGGTCTGCCTGGGAAGTCTGCCTCCCGTTTATCGGAATCTTTCCAAACTCCCTATCCATTGCGTTCTGCTCTTTGAATATTCGCTCATACACATATATAAAACCTCGTGCCACGCCAATCACTCCTTACTTTGCTGTCAACTCCGCATATTCATTCATTATTTTTTGTATTACACATGACGAACACTCTGATCCGCAATCTGCACCGCACGGAAGGTCTATATCGTCTATCTGACTTTCTCCACCGCTTGTAGCCGGATTAGTAAAGCTGCAACATTCTTCCGGAACATAATTTCCATCATCGAGTTTTGCCATTTTTACCATTGATTTGTTACCTCCTGTTGGCTTTCTTAATCCTCTCAATCTCCGTAAGGGCCGGCTTATTGACACATTTCTCCATGCCCTCTGCCAGCTCCTTTGCTCCCGGATTGCCTCTCTCCACTTCGTCTGCAAGGTGCCGCAGGACCAGCACAATCAGTCCTGCGTCTGCCTTTGCATAGGGAGATATGGCATTGATAATTTTCTCGGAGTAGTGCTGCAGACCTCTCTCAATCAGCCTCATAGCCTCCGGCGTCTTGCCTTCTGCAATCAGCTTATTGCCCCGGTCAACGTAACTGCTCATTCTTACTTTCCCAAATGCCATAGCTGCCTCCTATTCCTCTGAATCGTCCTCCGGTTCCTCGTATCCATATCCATCCTCAGAATCATCCGGGCCTAAAAGCTCGTCTGTAATATCGTCCAGCTCTTCCTCCTGCCCCTCTTCTGATTCTCCCTCCGGCTCTCCTTCTGCCGCTTCTCCCGGATTAGTTTCTGTCGCATCCACTTCTCTAAATTCTCCGTCAATTACCTCGCTCTCGGCATCCGGGCCAGGAAGCCCCAGGATTGTTCTGCCCTCAATGGCATTTGAACCGGCAGAATCTTCGTCAGCCTTCTGTTCGTTGTCTTGCTGCTGAAAGTCCGAATCGAAGATACTTCTCTGTGCCGTATTTGCAATCGGCACCAGCTTAAATACTCCGGTATCTTCATCCATCACCAGCTCCATCTCATTGTTGAAAGAACCAGATTTCTCGTCATTGATCTTTACAACAGATGTCACTTTATGCTTGAACTGCGGCTTGCTGACCTCCCTTGACTCTCCCTTGATGTCCGGATCATAATTCGGGATAAACTCCTTTACCATAGTGACATCGATTTTCAGAGTCATACTGCCCTCGTCCGAACCTTTTTCCTGCATATTACCGATCAGGCGCTGGAGGACGAAATTCATATCCTTTTTCATTTCCTCAAACGTGTCGCTGTCAAAATCCAGCTTCTTTTCAAATTCATCACTCATGCCTTGATCCTCCCGTATTCAATATTATTTTCGTTCATAAACTGAATCAGTGCCTCCAGCTGCCCTCTGGTTCCCTTTGCATAGAATCTTGTCTGGTACCGCTTTTCCTGAGCCTTCGGCTGTTCAGATGCCTGCTGCTGAGTAAAGGGATCGACTGCCGCCATAGGTCCCTGCGTTCCGTTTTCTGTGCCATTTGATACGTTTTTAGCCGGTTCCGTTCCGTTTTCAGGGCTTTCGATCACATTTTGAGGCTGTTCTGTAACGCTTTCCGGCTGTTTGCTTACAGATTCCTGTTCCGCTCTCAGCTGAGCCTCCCTTGCTTTCCTCTGCTCTTCGGCCAGCCGCTCTCTTTCTTCTGCCGCTTTTTTTCGTTCCTCTGCCAGCCGCTTTCTCTCCGCCTCTTCCTCGGCCTTACGCCTCTTCTCCGCCTCCAGCTTTTCTTCCAAATCAGACAGCCGCTTATTCTCTGCCAATGCTTTGCTGAGGTCAAGCGTCTTGATATAGACATCCTTTGCGTTCAGCTTATACTTGCTCTCCAGGCTGTCGATTGTTTCCAGATCAGTACGGACTTTCTCAACCTTTGACTTGATATCCGCCTGCGCCGTAGCCAGCTTGTAGGTCTGGTTCAGGTACCGGCTGTCAAATACCTTGTCAAACGGAAGAACAGACTCCAAATCCCCGATCACTTCATCGTAGGATGCTCTGATTTTTGCCTTCTTTTCTTCCTTCTGCTGATCCTCGAAAGCCTTTACCTGCTTATCAATGATTCCTACCGGCTCCTGGATCAGTGCCAGAATCTCCTTCAGTTCCGCCTCGAACACATTGTAAGGCTCGTTGATAATCTTCTTGACAATCTTCCGGCGATCCTCGATGTCCTTTATCAGCCCATTCAGCTCTGCTCTGTCCTTCTTGGCCTGCTGCATACTGTCCTCGGTATAGACCACATTCTCATAGCTGGCCATTTTCTGACGGACTGCCGCCTCCAGTTCCTCCTTGTTCCACTTAATTACTCGGAGAAAACCGTCCTCCGTAGGATTGATAAGACGGAACTCCATTTTTGCAGGCTGTGTCACTGCTACCTCATTCACAACTTCTGCCTCCACCGTTTCCGGCGCTGTTTTCTTCCTTCCTGCCATCTGTCTACCTCCTATATTTCATTTGGTCCGATTACCCGAATTGTCACATCGACTCTCGGCTGTTCGGAATAAAATTTCCTTACCTGTGCGTCCACGACTGCAGCATCATCATGGTATGCCACCTTGTTCAGACTGTCGCAGATAATCTTCCCGATATTATCCCAATCCGGCTTTTTCGTTGGCCGGATTCTATGCTCCAGCATCAGCTTGCGCTTCTTTTTGCTCACAGACTTCGGTATCTCGTAATATGCGATAACACGCACATCCAGCATATCTTCATCTTTGAACATTCTGCCCTTTGCCGCCTGCTGGTACATCAGCTTAACCAGATTCTCGTAGCTTACCGTCTCGTCCGGCGTGTATGTCTTTACATACTGCCCGGCTCTGGAGAACTTCGGGCGCTGCTTTCCAAAAGGCTGGCCCGGTACTGAGAATTTAATCTGCCGCATAGCTTCGTCCTCCACAATGTTATCCATGCCGCCTCCTATTCCCCGCAAGCGGTATTCCCTGCTTCGGTATCACGGTATATCTTCAGGTAATAATCCAGCTGTTTCCCTGTCGGTGTTTTCTTTCTGACTCCCGGCCCTACAGTGTAACCATTTTCCAGAAGAATCGCCGTAACCACCTTTCTGTCCTCCAGCTTATAAATGCTGATTTCTGCTACCTTTTCCATTGCCATATTGTCATTCCTCCATTAACTTTTTTATTTCATCGAACCGCCTTGCCGCCTCTTTCTCCCTCCAGGAACGTCCCGGTACCCGGACAGGAGTACACATCTCAAAAATCCGGTCATAAATCCTTTTATAACGAGTATCCGTATTCTCCTGCATTTCCCTGACTGTCATGTTGGTGGTGAGAATCAGCGGCTTTTCCACGCGATACCGACTGTCAATGATGTTATAGACCTTTTCCAGAGCATAATCTGTATTCCTCTCAGTACCCAAATCATCAATAATCAACAGCCTCGCATCATTCAGGCGGCTCATAAGTACTCTTTCTTCCCCCTGATTGCCCTGGATATTCTGCAGGATTTTCACAAAGGATGTCATGACTACCGGGATACTC
Source organism: uncultured Acetatifactor sp. (assembly GCA_910587755.1). Lineage (GTDB taxonomy): Bacteria > Bacillota > Clostridia > Lachnospirales > Lachnospiraceae > Acetatifactor. Next base: position 16,307 of record CAJUNZ010000008.1, read on the forward strand.
CGCTCCAGCAGCTCATTCGCAATGCAGGCGGCTGTGTAGCTTTTTCCCGTGCCTACGGTTCCCCAGAACAGAAGCCCCTGCCGCTTTTGATACATTTCATCGAATTTCTCGACATACCGCTCTGCCAGCGCATACACTTTCTGATTGTCAGCATTCTTCTGGAACGTACAAAGCCTGGCATTGCTCAGTTTATCATCAATGAGGCTGGCGCTTTTCAGCCGCTCAATACGCTCCATTGCCTTCCTGCGTTCCTCTTCTTCCTTCCTGCGCTTGTTTGCCTCAACCTGGCACTGACAGATGCAATGCACGATCATTTCCCTGCCGCCTGTGAAGGCAGATGCCGGTAGCCTCGTTTGCTTCTTGCCATGACACTTCCCGCAATGGATCAGGCCGTCCTCTGCCACATAATCCCCTTCCTCCATTTCCACCTTTTCAATATCCGGAGGCATTAAGGAATCCAGCTTTATATCCTGCATACGTTTCACTCCTTCCTAAACGGATTCTCGTCGTCGTTTGTGGTTTCCGTACAGGCTGTAGGAACGTTCTTAGGAAGATAATCTAAGAATGGTGTGGACTCTCCTAAAAATGTCTTACCGTGCTTGATATACTTATCTTCCGTCCGGTCACGCCTGCACTGATCCGCATAATTCTTCGCCGCCTTCAACAGCTGTTCATGGGAGAAACCATCTTCCAACCTTGCTTTGTACTTCTTGTATGCCTGAGCCTTATCCACTTTCCGGGGATAGATGGACCAGAACTCTTCAAAATCCGTGGAGTAGTTACTGATTGCCTTCTTTGACTTCCCCTCCGGTTTTGTTTCTGCAGGTAAGTCTCCCTGGAGCGCCGCCATTGGTTCAGCCCCATTCTCCGGTATCTGTAACAGTGCCTTCTCGCCCTTTACCCGGTTATAATACGCCCTCTGCCGGTCTGCCTCTGTTGAGGACTGCCCTATAAAATTCTGAATGTCCATCATATAGATGGCCCCATTATCCAGTATCTCTATCAGCTCCAGATTCCTGAAAATCTCCAGTGCCTTTTCCACGGTTCCTACCTGGTGGCCTACAAGGGTAGCCAATATTTCCGGCGTGTATGGGATCACATTCCTATACATCAACCGCCCCTCATTCCTCAGACTTCTCAGGTATAGCTTCAAAAGGATATTGCTGTATATGTAGCCGTCTTTCATGCTCTCCAGTATCTTTATCTCTTCCGACTCAAAAAACCCCTCCTTCAATTTGAGATAATAATATTTTCTGTTATCTGCCATATGTCCACCGCCAATCGTATCACTATATCCCTGCTGTCAAATCCATAATAGAAATCGGCCTCGTCAGCACTCTCGTATGCCTGCAGCAATCGCACAATTCACATCTGTCCGGTTCCAGTTCTCCGCTTTTTAAGCTGAGGATTCTCGGTGTGTTTGCCTCTACGACACTAAGCGCCTCCTGCAGATAATTGTCTGTCACATGGATAATGCGGATGTCCGGCTCTTTCTCCTTTGTCGCACCCGCAATATAAAACGGCAGCTTCTTTCCGGTGTTCTGCCTTACAATCTCCTGGTACACTGCCCCCTGGATGTCATACCCCCAATAACGGACGAAATCCAGATAACCCAAATCCTTTACCCATTTCAGCTCCGTAATGGACGACATAACTTTCAGGTCCACGATTGCCACATCCGGAATGTAGCTGTCAATCTTGATCTTCCATTTTGCCCCGAACAGTTCCCCGGTCATAATAACCTGCTTCTGCCCGCTCATATATTTCATGAAATACTCGTCACGCTCAATGCGGGCGATAATTTCATCAGCCTTTACATACTCCGCTTTCAGCCCTCCGTCCTTCTTAAAAAGAGAAGGATTCTCTGCCTTGAACTTCGCCAGCGTTCCTTCAAAGTAGGAATCGACATAACTTCCGACCATAAGAGCCGTACTCTTTTCGTCCTCCCACCTTTCCTCTATCTTCTCCAGTGCCGTAAACTCGCAGCCTAATCGCCCGTATGTACCCACAAAATCTTTGAACTGGGAAACACTCATGTATTCCCTGTTAGCCTCCCGGCTGTAATAATTCTCTGATGTCAGTTGCGTCTTCTCTTCCTCCTATTCAACCTCTTCCAAATCCAGACCGCCCACCTGGGTGCTTTCCGGCTCTTCCAGATTGTCCTGTGCTGATATTGCAAAGGCATCCTGTGCCTCTATAACATCCGGCTTGTTGTCGCCATAGGCTCCATTTCCTTCTTCGTCGTAAACCTTCTGGTCGTCCTGGATAGCTCTCTGCATATCCACAGACAAGATCCCCCACTTGCTGAGTAGCAGCTTAATAACCGTCTTTAATGCCATTGCATCAAAATCTGTACTCCACTTACTGCTCTTTTTCCCCTTCTCCAAATCATAGCGATATGCCTGTGAATATTTCTTCGCATGATTGTCAACATCTGCCACCGACAAATAGAACTCCTGCTGAAACCCGGTCTTTAACCGGAACCATGCGAAATAGCCTGCAATGTTCTCTGGCTTTCCTTCGTTCCTCTGTGTGCAGTTGGAGAAATCTGTCACAAATTCCAACTCCCCCGTAATGGGATTATGGGAAATCAGCTCGTCCTTGTAGACTACCGCATAATTCATCTTCTCATAATATCCAGAACGGATTGCCAGCTGGATAAAGCCCTTATACATCATCTGGAACTGCGCCCTCGGTACTTTATCCCAATTCCTCGTCTGCGGATTGTAGACGCTCTCGTTATACGGAACGATTGCCGCAAAACCCAGGTTCGGATCAATCGGCAGATCGTATGTTGCCGCCACGAACGCCGCGCTCATGATTGAATTGGCGTCACACTTTTTCAGCTGTGCGCTGCCCTGCACCACCGTTGTGATCGATGCAAGGAACTGAGGGGCTTTCTGCCCTAATACCTCTGCGAACTTTTTTCTCACATTCTCCTGGGAAATCATCTGTTTAACCAATACTGCCGTGCTTGCCTGTTTTGCAGGCTGCTGTCCCTGTAACTGATTTTCTGCCATTGTCGCTTTTTCCTCCTTCTTTTATGCTGTTGCAAGGCTTTCACCGAGCATTTCCAATAACTCTCCGGAAGTCATATCATCCAGACATTCCTCGCAAATATAACCTCCCTGGCTGTCAAAATACTTGTCGCCCTCATAAATCCCTTCCCCGCATTTACCGCACCTGTGTACCGGTATCGGCTCCGGAGCATTAGGACATCTGGGGTGGCAAGGAACGCTTAAACACAAGCTGCACATTCTGCACACTTCCTTTCTGCTTCTCTCAGCAACGTCGTGGCATTTACTGCCTGTCTGAACAGATAATTTTTCAATTCATCCCTGAACAGCAAGGGCAGGTATTCTTTTCTGTTCTCGATTCCATTGACATCCATTTTCCTCTCGCAATACCAGAGAACATAATCAACAGTCTCCTGTGATATGTGGACTCCCTTATTTACCCATTCGCTCACAATATCATCAATCTCCGTCTGATCCATAGCCATCCTCCTTCCCGAACAAAAATCTGATTACATCCCCTACACTTCTTGCCACTTCTGCCAGCATCAACATCAATGGCAGTGTCAGCCACTCGCCTCCGTATGCCAGATAACCTCTCGTAGCGTATGCCGACTTTACCGCAACCTCTGTCAGTATCAGACCGGCCACTATCCACAGCCAATTTCTTGAAATGTACCTCTTTATGCTTTTCATTCCACCAGCTCCTTATCTGTGTAGAAGTAGTGATTGCCATACTGAAAAAGGAACTCCAGGTTTCTTCTGTGCCAGTCCGACTTGCCTGCGCTCTCAAAATATAAAGCTCCCTGGCTTTCATCCCACTTTTCTACCTGGATCAGCTCCAAAGCCTCCCGGCACTCCTGGTCCGGCTCTGTTGTGTACCACCTTCCACCTTCCTGCAATGGGCTGAACTGCCAGCCTCCGTTGCCTGTTCTCTGGAAAATGACCTCTTCAATCGTGTTCGGGAATCTGTCGCTCCAAACTCTGTTGAGGACTACCAGCATAACAAGAGCCTTTCCTTCAACGCCTTCGCTTTCTGCTTCTGCCATTGCTATTTTCTCTAACAGATATGATTCATCTGCATCCCAATCCATGCTGGGGATGCCGCCCTGACATTCAACAACCGCTTCTGCAGACTGACTTTCGGCCACTTCATTTTCCTCAATCTCCACCGGCACTGCTGCCTCTGCTGTCACTCTTTCTTCCATTATCCTTATCTCTTCTGCCTCTTCCTCCTTACCGGAATCACTCTCTGCACTTGCATAGAACTCTCCGACTCCTTTAATCATGAATACGGCGGCTCCGCATATCGCAAGGACCTTTAGCCCGAACAATAGCTTTGCCCGCTTTTTTCTTCTCACAATAAACTCCTTTCTGGTACTGCCTGGCTTTAGCTGTTTTTAAGATACTTCTCACCGGCAATCTTCATTTCACTAATTACCTCAGCCATACCGTCCAGCTTATTGAGGATTTCTTTCAGCTTCGGGATTTCTTCCTGGCTGATGATTCCATCCTCCGTTATCTCGATCAAATCCACCTTCATAGCCTTTAGTTCATCCTCGTTAAAGCCTTTCAAAAGCCGTAACGCAATTCCCTGTATGCTCTTTTCCTCCGTTGCCAATGGCAGGAACCCATGAACCGGACACTCTCTCATGCAGTACCCGGTAATCAATTCCGGGGCGCAGTAGAGGTCCGCCATAAGAACCACCTTATCCACCGGCACAACTTTCGTATTTCCAAGTTCGTAATCTGCCAGCGTAGATACAGAAATTCCTAAAAGCTCTGAAGCGCCTTCACGGCTGTATAGCCTCTCGTTGTATATTGCTGCCTTTTTCCTCGCCTGAAAATATACATTTGTGTTCTCGTTCATAGGGCCTTTCCCCATTCCGTATTACCTACCCTTCTGCTAAAATTTAATCATCACCAGCAGGAACAGCCGACAATGTGATGTTCAGCAGGCGGTTGACGGCATCCACAATATCTTCATTCATCATCTTGCCGTTGATTACCAGCGACAACCGATCCCTGGAGACGTGTGCTTTCTCTGCCAGCTGATTGACGCTCATTTTCTTTTTCACAAGCTCAATCTTTACTGCCTGGCACCATTCGTCGGATGGTGTTGCAGTACGTTCCGGCAAGCCCGTTGTCCCCAGCTTCTCGTTGATCTTCTCAGCGATTGCCTGGTAGGTTGCATTGGAATACTTCCCGGAAATGACCGAAAGAACCACCGCATAGCTGTAACCGATGCTTTCGGCAAGCTGTTTGAGCGTCATATCTTTGTCGATCACAGCTTTCCGGACATCCTTACCCCATTGTGATGTTTCCTTTCTCATTTGAGTATCACTCCTTTCTCGCATTTGCTGAATATTTTTATTTATCTTTGCGGGTTTGCGTGCTATAATAGAAGTAAATCTATTTACAGGCCCGCAGATGTGCTACGAAATACTTGTCACTCTCAGCTCGCAACTTTGAATTGATTTGTATTTCATACTTATATTATACCACGCAACTACGAGTTTGTAAATAGATATATACTCAAATGCGAGAATATTTTATACGGAGGCTACTATGGAAATTATTGAAAGAATCTATCAGACTCTCAGCGAAAAAGACAAAAAGGCGTATGAACTTTGCGAGAAACTAAACATCCGTACCTCAACGATGTCAACCTGGAAAGCCCGCACGAATGATCCGCCTGCTAAATACATGAAAACCATTGCCGACTTTTTGGGCGTTTCTCTGGACTACCTTATGACCGGCCAGGAGGCTCCTGTCCGCAAGACAACCACGCCCGAAGAAGATGAACTGCTGGCGCTCTTCCGCTCCCTGCCGGAACCTAAGAAATATGAATTTGTCGGGGAACTCAAAGGATTTCTGAAGGCTTACACCGAGTCTCAGAAATATCTTGACGAGGAAAAAAGATTATCAGTTTAGAATGGTATCGGCTCTATGGCCGCTACTAAGACAGGAGAAATGCCTATGTCAAATGCTACCCTCTACTTTGAACTGGCACGTTCTGAGGAAAAGGCAGGGAATGAGTGCGCCGCCCTGCTTTTCTACCTTTCTTCATTCTGTGACAGTTTCAACTCCGGTACCCAGGATTACCCTTATGGTACCGTTGCAAAAATCCGGATGCTGCAGAACCGGCTCTCATTGCCGGATCAGTTTTTATTCGGCCTGATGCACTCATACGGTCCTTTATCGGATGCAGAGTGCCGGAAATTATTATCAGATTCCATTAACGGCGACATTGCCGGTATCAATACCACTCTTACCAGCTGTACCAACATGGACTGAGAAACGGAGGAACTATGGAACAATTAACCGGAAACGAGGAATTTACCTTACATGGAGCCAGCGCCGGAATATCCGTCAAGGACTACTGGAGCTGGGCGTATTCAGACTTGATTGATAATACCCAGCGTGGGGTAATGGCAGAATTTCTCGTTTATTCATCGCTCAAATCTAATTACCCCCCCGCACGCAAATGCGAGAAAACTGGCTCCCATTTGACGTGACAAGTCCATCCGGACGCAGGATTGAAGTAAAATCTGCCGCTTACATTCAAGCCTGGACACCTGAAAATATCTTTGCTCAGATTCGCTTCGACATCGGAAGGAAACTGGCCTGGGATAATGCTACCGCCTCTTATTCATCCGAGGCAAAGCGCAACTGTGACCTGTATGTATTCTGTCTTTTTACCGCCAAAACAAAAGACATTTCCCTGCTTAACCTGGACTATTGGGATTTCTATGTGCTGCCTACATCCGTTCTGAATGAGAAGATGCCAGAGCAAAAAGGAATTTCCCTGTCCTCCCTGCTTAAACTGGAACCGGTAAAGACAGACTATGCCGGACTCGGCGCAGTAATCGAATCTATCAAACTGTAAAGGAAGTGATGCTATGAAACTGCCTAACGGTTACGGAAGTGTAACCAAATTATCCGGGAACAGGCGTAAGCCTTATCTGGCCCGTGTCACTCTCGGCTGGACCACCGATCAGGAAACAGGGAAAACTACTCAGAACCGTGTACCGATAGGAACCTTCAAAACCAAAAAAGAGGCTCTGCAGGCATTGGCTGAGTATGGAGCAAATCCTTATGACATCCAGAACAGCAATCTCACGCTTGCGGAGCTTTACCAGAAATGGACTGAGGCGTACTTCCCTACCCTCGAAAGTGAATCCTCTGCCCGGACAATAACCGCCGCCTGGAGGTACTGCCACATTCTCTACGGTATGCGTGTCAAGGACCTTCGTGCAAGGCATATCAAGGGCATCATGGAGGACGGCTACATCATTCAGGACAGAGGTAAAAACGCAGGCCAGAAAGTCCATGCCTCCCCCGGCACGAAAGCCAGGATCAAATCCATGTTCAACCTCATGCTGGATTACGCCCTCGAATATGAGCTGGTAGACAAGAACTTTGCCCGTACTTTTGAACTCTCCGACGACATCATCAAAGAGAAGGAAGAAAACCGGCGCAGCCATATCCCATTTTCCGAGGACGAACTGCAGGTGCTTTGGGATAACGTCGGCACCGTAAAATATGTTGACTGGATTCTGATTCAGTGTTACATGGGATGGCGCCCGCAGGAAATGGGGAGACTCCGACTGGAAGATATAAGTCTGGAGGAACTCTACGTTACCGGCGGCATGAAAACCGACGCAGGAAAAAACCGTATGGTGCCGATTCACTCCCGGATAGCTGATCTTGTCCGGAAGAATTACGAGAAGGCCCAGGCTCTAAACAGCGAATTTCTGCTCAACGATCCGGACTCTCCAAAGGGCGGCATCAACATCACTTATGACAAATATGCCGGACGGTTCTTCAAGGTCATGGAGGCTCTGCCATTCAATCAGGAACACAGACCCCACGATCCCCGCAATACTTTCGTAACCAGAATGAAAAAAGCCGGTGTTGACCCTCTGGTTGTGAAGCGCTTAGTCGGCCACAAGATCAATGACGTAACCGAAAAAGTCTATACATACCGGGACCTCGACTGGCTCCGGGAGGACATAGAAAAAATGTCGTAAGCCTTATGCCTACGGCATTTTCTTATGTTTCCATGCTCAGATTTTTGTTACCTTCATCGTGTTACCTACTTGTTACCTACCGGATGCCTACTCACCAAATTCTCGCACGTTTCACGACCTCTCACAGCAAATTTCCCTTTCCGGTTTTCGGCATCAAAAAAAGTACCGCAACCCCTGAAGATTACGGTACTTTCAAGCCTTTCGGCACTTTTTTGAAATAAGATATATTTAGAACTTGCCAGCCTCAGCCGCTTCCTCAATCAGCACGGCCACTGCCACGGTTGCGCCGACCATGGGGTTGTTGCCCATGCCAATCAGGCCCATCATCTCCACATGAGCGGGAACGGAGGAAGAACCTGCGAACTGTGCGTCGGAATGCATACGGCCCAGAGTATCCGTAAAGCCGTAGGAAGCAGGACCTGCTGCCATGTTGTCCGGATGCAAAGTACGTCCTGTGCCGCCGCCGGATGCCACGGAGAAGTACTTCTTATCTGCCTCGGTTCTCTCTTTCTTGTATGTACCTGCCACAGGATGCTGGAACCTGGTAGGATTGGTGGAGTTACCGGTGATGGATACATCCACATTTTCCTTCCACATGATAGCCACACCTTCAGGCACGCTGTTGGCGCCATAGCAGTTTACCTTGGAACGGAGTCCCTCGGAATAAGAAATCCTCTCGATCTCCTTTACCGTGTTGGTGTAGGGATCATACTCTGTCTCCACAAAAGTAAAGCCATTGATACGGGAAATAATCTTAGCAGCATCCTTGCCCAGACCGTTCAGGATAACGCGCAGCGGTTTCTGACGCACCTTATTGGCCTTCTCTGCAATACCGATAGCACCCTCAGCAGCGGCGAAGGACTCATGTCCTGCCAGGAAGCAGAAACAGTCCGTATCCTCCTCCAGGAGCATCTTGCCCAGGTTGCCGTGTCCAAGACCCACCTTGCGGGTATCTGCAACAGAGCCGGGAATACAGAATGCCTGAAGGCCCTCGCCGATAGCAGCGGCAGCGTCGGCAGCCTTACGGCAGCCCTTTTTGATGGCGATGGCAGCGCCCACAGTATAAGCCCAGCAGGCATTTTCAAAGCAGATAGGCTGAATCTTCTTCACCTGCTCATATACGTCAAGTCCGGCATCCTTTGTGATCTTCTCTGCTTCTTCGATAGAGGAGATACCATAGCTGCCCAGAACTTCAGTGATCTTGTCAATACGTCTTTCAAATGATTCAAATAAAGCCATTTTCCTGTCCTCCTTTATCCTAATTATTCTTTCCTGGGATCGATAATCTTCACGGCATCATCCACACGGCCATACTGTCCCTTCGCCTTCTCGTAAGCGGTGGTGGGATCGTCGCCCTTCTTGATGAAATCAGTCATTTTGCCCAGGTTCACAAACTGATAACCGATAATCTGATCGTCCTTATCCAGGGCAATGCCGGTCACATAACCCTCTGCCATCTCAAGATAGCGGGGCCCCTTCTTCAGGGTTCCGTACATGGTGCCCACCTGGCTCCTGAGGCCCTTGCCCAGGTCTTCAAGGCCTGCACCCACAGGAAGTCCATCCTCGGAGAACGCGCTCTGGGAACGTCCATACACAATCTGCAGGAAAAGCTCTCTCATGGCAGTGTTGATGGCATCGCATACAAGGTCGGTGTTCAGGGCCTCCATAACAGTCAGGCCAGGAAGAATTTCAGCAGCCATGGCAGCGGAATGAGTCATGCCGGAGCAGCCGATGGTCTCCACCAGTGCCTCCTGGATAATGCCTTCTTTCACATTCAGGGTCAGCTTGCAGGCTCCCTGCTGAGGCGCACACCAGCCCACACCATGTGTCAAGCCGGAAATATCCTCTACCTTCTTAGCCTGTACCCACTTAGCTTCTTCGGGGATAGGCGCGCAGCCATGGTGCACACCCTGAGCGACTGTACACATTTCTTCAACTTCCTTTGAATAAATCATGTGAAATCTCCTTTCAATTATGTAAGTTATGATTCATGACAATAAAAAATCCGCCCCGGCGTCTTCTCTATTGCTCAAACTTCCAAAATATCTCATTCCTATACATTTTCTCACATTTTCTACAAAAAATCCAGTAGTTTTTGTAAAAATCCAGTAACTTCTTTTTTCTGTCACAGTCACTGCCGCTTTGGGGTGATCTCCGTGCACTTTTTGTATATGCTGCCTGGAGGAACAACTCCCCGCACCATGGATGTGGGATAAATATTCGTGTTTCTGCCAATGACAGTCCCGGGATTCAGGACACTGTTGCAGCCCACTTCCACATTGTCCCCCAGCATGGCTCCCATTTTTTTCAGGCCGGTCTCCAGACGGATCCCCTCCCCCTTGACCACCACCAATGTCTTATCGCTCTTTACATTGGATGTGATGGAGCCGGCTCCCATATGGGACTTATAGCCCAGAATGCTGTCCCCCACATAATTATAATGGGGCACCTGTACCTTGTTAAACAGTATCACATTTTTCAGCTCGGTAGAATTTCCTACCACCGCCCCCTTACCTACAATGGCGCTGCCACGGACAAAAGCACAGTGACGGATCTCTGCGTCCTCATCCACAATCAAAGGTCCGTTGAGACAGGCGCTGGGCGCCACCCTGGCGCTTCTGGCCACCCAGATATTCTCCCCTCTCTCCTCAAAAATATCTTTTGGAAGCCTGTTTCCCAGTTCCAGAATAAAGTCATGTATTCTGGGAAGCACTTCCCAGGGATATTCCACCCCGCCAAAAAGCTCTGCAGCGATGGTTTCCTCGAGATTATAAAGTTCTGAGACTTTGATACAGTCATCTGACATAGTCCTTCCTCCCCTTTTCATCAGCCGGTCTTATAATTGGCAGCCGCAGCCTGGAACTGTGTGAACAGCGCCCTCTGGTTATTCAGCGTCTTGACATACTCCGTCCTGCGCCCGACAAATCCGTTCAGCTTGTCCATATATTCCTTCGAGGAAATATTTCCCTCCGCCACCATGGTCAGACCTTTCTCCCAGCTGGCAGTCAGAGACGGATCCAGAAGTGCCTTGATAGAATTTCCCACCACATCATAGATCATCTCCCCCATCAGCGTAGGAGTCAGCACCTGTGACTTCTTATTCAGGGACAGGTACTCGATATTTACCAGTTTTTTCAGGATTTCCGCCCTGGTGGCGCTGGTACCGATACCGCTTCCCTTGATCTGGGCCCGCAGCTCCTCATCCTCTATAAACTGACCTGCATTCTCCATTGTCAAAATGATGCTTCCTGACGTGTAACGCTTGGGCGGGGCGGTCTCCCCCTCTTTGATGTCATAGGATTCCACCACAAGAGGCGTTCCCTTTTTCAGACCATCCAGAAGTTTCACAAATGCGCTGTCGCACTTGATCTCCGTCTCCTCAGACTCTCCGGAGGTATTCTTTTTATCCGCGGCTCCGGAAGAATCCTCCCCGGCTGCAGACCCGCTGCCAGAAGCATTTCCCACGAAACCTGACCCTGCACCGCCGGGCACATTCCCACTAACTGCGGGCATTGCGCCTCCAGATACTTCTCCCCCAGCCGAAGAACCAGCCCCACCGCCGGGCACGTTCCCACTAACTGCAGGCATTGCGCCTCCAGATACTCCTCCCCCAGCCGAAGACGCAGGTCCGCTGCCGGAAGCATTTCCCACAGAACCAAACCCTGCACCGCCGGAAGCACCTCCCCCAGCCGCATCCCTCTTAAAGGCCACTTTCAGGTATCCTTCCTCTATGAGCACCTTAAAGCTTGCAAAAAACCTCTCCTCCTTTACCCTGATGCACAGCGCAAATTTCCTGTAAACCGCAGGAGGATAAAAGATACTCAGGAACCTGCGGACAATCAGCTCATAGACCTTCAGGGACAGAGGAGGCAGCCCTTTTAGATTGGCCAGCCCCTGCCCTGTGGGAATAATGGCATAATGGTCCGTTATCTGCTTGTCATTCACATACCTGGTCTTGGCAATGTTTTTATAGCTGCCTTTACTTATGATCTCTGCAGCAAAATTGGCCGCCAGGGAATAGCCCCGCAGGCCTCCGATATTCTTATGTATCTCCTTCGCCACCGCTGTGGACAACACTCTGGCATCCGTTCTGGGATAAGTCACCATCTTCTTCTCGTAGAGTTCCTGTGCAATCCGCAGCGTCTCATCGGGACTGATCTTAAAGTATTTTGAACATTCATTTTGAAGCTCAGCCAGGTTGTAGAGCAGGGGAGGATTTTTATTCTCCTTTTTGCGGGAAATACTCTCCACCAGCGGCTTCCCCACCGGCTCCTGGAGCAGGTATGCAATCAGCTGCCTGGCATCCGCCTCCTCCTTGAAGCCGTTCTCCTTGTAGAGCTTGGGCGAAGCGTACCATTTTGAGCCTTCCACCGCCCGCCATTCTCCGGGAAATGTTTTGTCCTGCAGCCGGAAAGTGCCGATAACTCTGTAAAAAGGCGTCTTCACAAAAGCCCGGATCTCCCGCTCCCTGTTCACAATAATGCCCAGCACACAGGTCATCACACGGCCCACGGAGATCACTGCCTTGTCCCGCTTGAGATAGTCCTGTACCACCCTGCCGTACTTCAAGGTGAGCACACGGGAAAAGTTAATCCCCATGAGATAATCTTCCTTTGCACGCAGGTATGCGGCATCGCTGAGACTGTCATACTCCGCCAGATCCTTGGCCTCCCGGATCCCCCGCAGAATCTCCTCCTCTGTCTGGGAGTCAATCCACACCCTCAGACGCTCTTTTCCCTTCACACCGGCCATCTGCTCCACAAGCCTGTATATATACTCCCCCTCCCGCCCGGAGTCCGTGCACACATAGATGGTGTCCACATCCGGACGTTTCATCAGGGAGCTTACAATAGTATATTGCTTCTTGGAGCTTTCGATAACCTCATATTTATATTCTTCCGGCAGAAATGGAATGGTGTCAAAACTCCAACGCTTGTACCTGGCATCATAGACATCAGGGTAACTCATTGTCACCAGATGTCCCACGCACCAGGTGACAATCGTGTTGTTTGACTCCAGATAGCCGTCTCTGGAAGTGGTATTGATCTTCAGCGCGTTGGCAAATTCCCTGGCCACACTGGGCTTCTCGGCGATGAACAGCTTTTTACTCACCCCATATACCCCTGGGCTTTCAGAAGCTCCGCACAGAGAACTGCACCCCCTGCCGCACCCCTGACAGTATTATGAGACAGTCCAATAAACTTATAGTCATATATTAAATCTTCTCTGAGCCTTCCCACGCTGACACCCATACCGTGCTCATAGTCCACATCCAGGGCAACCTGAGGCCTGTTGTCCTCCTCCAGATACTGGATAAACTGTCCGGGAGCGCTGGGCAGTTTCAGCCTCTGGGGCTCCCCTGTGAAGGTTCTGAGCCTCTGAACGAGCTGCTCCTTTGTGGGCTTGTTCCTGAAACGCACGAACACCGCCGCCGTATGCCCGTTCAGCACGGGGACCCTGATGCACTGGCAGGTGATCGCAGGCTCCCTGGCCGGAACTATCACGCCTCCCTCAATCTTTCCCCAGATGCGCAGGGGCTCTTTCTCACTTTTCTCCTCCTCGCCGCCGATGTAGGGAATAATGTTCCCCACCATCTCCGGCCAGTCCTGAAATGTCTTGCCGGCCCCGGAGATAGCCTGATATGTGGTGGCAACCACCTCCACAGGTTCAAACTCTTTCCAGGCGGTGAGCACAGGAGCATAGCTCTGAATGGAACAGTTGGGCTTTGCCGCCACAAATCCCCTGGTTGTTCCCAGACGTTTTCTCTGGTACTGGATCACGTCGGTATGCTCAGGATTGACTTCGGGAATCAACATGGGCACATCAGGGGTCCACCTGTGAGCGCTGTTGTTGGAGACCACGGGCGTCTCCGTCCTGGCATAGTCTTCCTCTATCTTTTTGATCTCCTCCTTGGTCATGTCCACGGCGCTGAATACAAAGTCAACCTGGGAAGCCACGGCCTCCACGTCGTTGACATTCATCACTTTCAGATTCTTAACCGCCTCCGGCATGGGAGTGTCCATCTTCCACCTGCCCTCCACAGCCTCCTCGTAGGTTTTTCCCGCAGAACGTGGACTGGCGGCAATGGCCTCCACCTGAAACCAGGGATGATTCTCCAAGAGGGCTATAAATCTCTGCCCTACCATGCCCGTACCGCCCAGTATACCCACTCTCAGTTTTCCGTCCATCTCTACCTCTTCCTTTCCTGTTCCATATGTACTCAATTCTTCCACAGTGCCGTCCGCCCCGCTGCCTCCATTACTTTTCTCCACAGCAAATCTTTCTCCTGCTCTTCCCAGTGTCCGGCAGAGCTCTCTCTTTATCTATCTCCAGCGTTCTCCAGAACTCTCTCTTTATCTATCTCCAGCGTTCTCCAGAGCTCTCTTTACCTATCACCAGCATTCTCCAAAGCTCTCTCTTTATCTATCTCCAGCGTTCTCCAGAGCTTTCTCTTTATCTCGCCTCAGTGTCCGCGTCCGGCAGAGCTCTCTTTATCTCTCCCGGTCTGCCTCCTCTTGGCCTTCCGCAATGCGCTCTGCCAAAGTTCCCTCCGCCAGATAAGCCCGGTATCCGGCCAGGGCCTGTTTCATGGCCTCGGGCCCCGGCGCTCCCAGGGTCAGACGCTTTTCCACACAGGCTTTCAGCGACACCGCCTCATAAATATCCGCCTCAAATTTATCGCTGAGGCCCTGAAGTTCCTCCAGAGACAGCTCGTCAATGGAAGTTCCCTTTTCAATGCAGTAAAGCACCAGCCTGCCCACCACGGCATGGGCATCCCGAAAGGGAACCCCCTTGGCGGCCAGATAGTCCGCCGCGTCGGTGGCGTTGGCAAATCCGTTTCTGGCACTGGCCGCCATGCGATCCTTCCGGAACTTCATGGTGCGCAGCATCCCGGTAAACAGAGCCAGGCAGTCCCCCACCGTGTCCATGGCGTCAAAAGCCACTTCCTTGTCCTCCTGCATATCCTTGTTGTAGGCCAGAGGAAGCCCTTTCATTGTGGTCAGGAGACTCACAAGAGCCCCGTAAACCCGCCCGGTCTTGCCACGCACCAGTTCCGCAATGTCCGGATTCTTCTTCTGAGGCATAATGCTGCTGCCGGTGGCATAGGCATCGTCAATCTCTACAAACTGGTACTCGTTAGAGTTCCACAGTATGATCTCCTCACAGAACCGGCTTAAATGCATCATGACAGTGGAGAGGGCGGCAAGAAGCTCTATCAGATAATCCCTGTCCGACACTGCATCCATACTGTTCACCGCAGGCCCGTCAAACCCAAGCAGGCTTGCCGTGTACTCCCTGTCCAGAGGAAAAGTGGTTCCTGCCAGAGCCCCCGCCCCCAGAGGACAGTAATTCATCCTTCTATAGATATCCCCAAGTCTGAGTCTGTCCCGCCGGAACATCTCAAAATAGGCGCCGTAATGATGGGCCAGCGTCACAGGCTGGGCCTTCTGCAGGTGCGTGAATCCGGGCATGTAAGTCTCCAGATTCTCCTCCATGGCCCCCAGGATGACGGAGAGCAGCTCCGCAAGCTGCCCCTCCGTCTCCAGCACCCTCTCCCTGGTATAAAGCCTCATGTCCAGAGCCACCTGATCGTTGCGGCTCCTGCCTGTGTGAAGCTTCTTCCCTGTGTCCTGAATGCGATTCACAAGCTCCGCCTCCACAAAGCTGTGGATATCCTCGCAGCTCTCGTCAATCGAAAGCCTGCCTCTGTCCACATCCTCCAGGATCTCCCCAAGGGCCCGGATCATGACATCCCTCTCCTCCGGTTCAATGATCCCCCGGGCAGCCAGCATCCTGGCATGGGCAATGCTGCCCTGGATATCCTGGTGAAAAAGGCGCCTGTCAAAACCTATGGACGCGTTAAACTCATAGGCCGCCGCAGCGGTCTCCCCGGTAAAACGTCCCCCCCATAACTGTGCCATACTTTTCCTCCGTCAAAAAAACTTTTTTGATTTTACCATAAACAGCCCCTCTTTGCAAGAAAGATGTCAGATATCCAGTTTTGTCAGCAGGAACTGTTCCTCCGCCGCGTTCAGCAGCTCGCCGTTGATCAGTTTCACCGCCACATCCCTGGCCTTGACACAGTGCTTTGTCACCAGCTCGTCATAGAAAAAGTCTATGCTGCGGACTGCATCCAGGGCGTCTTCCAGGAGAGTCCCGTTTATGCCGTTGGGCTCCTGCCTCTGGTCACAGATCCACCCCAGAGCCAGAATGCAACATATCAACTGGGCGCTTGTGAGCTGCCCTGTCTTGATCACGCCGCAGAGCTGCCTCACCGTGTCCTCCTCCAGTTTTACATTCTGCACATGGTCCTTTTCCTTTCTCAGGGCAATTCCCATGGCATGGGAGCTGAACTGCAGATTGGTGGACATTCTCCTGCGGGCATGAGCCACATCCCTGTCAAACTCCTCCTTCAGCCAGGGAACCTGAGTCCTGGTCTTGGCATGGGCATAGAGGCAGGCCTGAAGATAACGGCTGTTGCTGTGGAGCGCCGAAAGCTTTTCCATCTGGTCCCGATCCCCGCACATGCTCAGGGCATAGATGGCCTGAATGTTGGCCGAAACCCTACGCCCTCCTATGGACATGCCGTGGAATTCCGCGCTGAGCTGGTTCATGCAGATCTGGGCAAGCTTCCTGCGCTCTGCATCCTTCCACATGACGCCCGTCTTCCTGGCCACGCAGAAAAGCCTCTCTCTCGTCTCGTCATTAGACACGCTGTAGAGCGCATCCAGCACCGCTTCCGCAAAGTCTCCTTTGTTGCCTGCGTTGCAGATATTGTTCACACAGGCGGCAATTCTCTTGGAGATGGTCCCCCTGTCCGCTCTGGGCTTTGAATAATTCTGGCACAGCTGCAGCAGGTTGTTGATCTCCTCCCTGGGCCGGAGCATGCTCCCGCTGGGGGCCACCACCCTGGTCTTGGCATTGGGACGCTCGCTGTTGTCGATGGCGATCTCCACATGGCCCTCTTCTTCTTTCTCATTCCCCTCCCCGTCGCTGCTGGTCCAGGCCTTCATGGTAATCACCTTGCTGCTCCCCATGTAAATCATAAAAGCCACAAATGCCCCGTCAGGATATTTGTGTTTAAAGGAAATATTTCCATTGGCGATGGTTCTGTATGTGCCGTCTATGTTGCGGCTCTTGATGGGAATGGCAATCATATTCTGCCCCGGTTCCACCCTGAAGCCCGTCATCACCTCCGACCTGTAGGGAAGCTCGGCGCCTGTGGGTATGATCTGATGTACCCCGCCGTTTTTCACCCCCAGGTAAAGGCTGTCGTTCAAAATACTCCTGCCCCACTCTATGGCCATGGGAGCGGAAGGACTCTTGGCCCCGCTCTGAGGTATCCTGCGGGAATCCACGCTGGAAGCTTCCAGCTCCCCAAGCATTCTCATATCGTCCTGCATTTCCTCATATTTGTGCAGGTAATAGTGATAGACCGCAGCCCCTCTGGCCACTGCCTGGTCGGGATCAAGGGCCACAATGGGATCAAAGCCAAAAAAGCTTTTCAGCCGATCCGTGACCATATAAAATTTTGACATACCGCCGTTGACCACAACGGCATCCACCCTTACATCTTCCCTTCCTGTCTTTTCGGAAGCTTTTTTCAGGACATCCAGGATGGGATATATAATATTCCTGGTGGACGTGATCCTGTCCAGTCTCTTATAATCATCAAACACAAGTTCTTCAGCCATGAACTTGCCAAGTATTGCTTCAATCTCCTCTTTTGTAAATGTATCGTCATATGAATAGCCGATTCCTCCCATGCTTCCGCCGGTGTTCAGGCTGATCTCTTCATCATCGTCGTCCCATCCGGAGCTGTAGTCTTCCCCGCATCTCTCATTTAAATCCAGCTTTAAATGTTCGGCGTACACCCTCAGCAGGGGCATGATAACCTTTTTCTCCACCTTTAGTTTCGTCACCGCATTAGGATAGCTGCGGTACTGCTTCAGATACCTCTCATACATCTCCGCTGCGATCTCTTCGTCGAAATCATTGCCCCCCAGGAGCGTGTATCTGTTGGTGGCAATCTCATCCACCTTCAGGGCATCGCCAAGCCCTTCCCTCCTTTTGATCTCATGCATGGTAATATCCAGTGTTCCGCCCCCCAGGTCGAACACCATCACATTTTTCTTCTCGCTCAGATCCAGAATATGGCTTGATATTTCGCCATTGTGGATCTGGTTGATCAGGTCATAGATCACGGCGTTGGGCTCGGACAAAAGCACGGGCCTCTCGCTGCCGTCTGCGTTCTTCACCTTGATCCCGGCCAGTTCCGCCGCGTCTCTGGTGGCTTTGCACATGGCAGAGTCAAAGTTTGCCGGCACGGTGATAACCGCGTCCGTGAGCTCGCACCTGTATATGTTCGAGGCGGATTTAAGCATATGCCGAAGGATCCGGGAAGAGATCATGGCCGGACTTTTGTCCGGCACATCCGGGGAAAGGCCCTCCGCCTCCGGCCTTCCCATCTGGCTTTTGATGGATTTTGCCACCAGATGAGGCCTGAGAGGGTACTGAACCTTGGCAAAGTCACCCACCAGGGGTTCATAGTTCTTTTCCTCCCTGTAGTAGACACAGGAAGGAAGTGTGGGTCTTTTCTCGGTGCTCAGCTTGGTCTCGGCAGAAACAGTATTGTAGATATCCACCGGCCTGGGTATATCCACCACTTTGCTGACTATGTCCCCGTTAGGCTTCACATTGATGGTTGCCAGCACGGAGTTGGTGGTTCCCAGGTCAATCCCCACACAGAGATCATTGTGCTCTCCATTCTTCATATCATTGTTCATTTTCTTCCTCCTTGAATTTCGGCCTGGAGATCTGAAGCTCCTTGTCCTTGTAGATCCATCCCGGGGACACCACCTTCACCTTCTTGGTCTCATCCATGGAGGCAAAGGGCGTCCCCTCATAGTTGCAGAATTCCACATCGGAAGCCACCACTTCCTTGACGGAATTGATCTTCATAATGGGCTCAATATGGCTGTCCCTGACAAACTGGATCAGCTTTTTCACCATAATCAGAAGGCCGTTGATCTCAATGGGAAGCTCATAATTGTTCTTCCGGAGCTCATCCATCCCCTTTCTCACCACAAGCAGTTCATCCAGAATACAGCCATATTTCTCAGAGTTGAGCCTGGTAAAGAAATCCGCCAGTTCCTTGGCCTTGCTGGCCTCCAGCTGCTCGTCAAACTCATCCTGCAGATCCTGAAGCATGGTGTTGGTCCTCTCCAGGGTGTTCTCCAGCTGGCTGATCCGCTTCAGCGCCTGTTCATAGGTCATCTGTTTGGCAGGCGCCGGCTGTACTTTCTTCTTCTCCTCCCTGTGCTGGGGAAAGCCGTATACCTCGCTGACGGCGTCTGCCATATCGTAGAAGAAATATCTGGCGAGAGTGCTTCCCAGCAGCATCAGACTGTCAGAATCGTCATAGATGTCTATCTCCGGATATTTTTCGTAGATCATAAGCGCCGCCATACGGTCCTGGGAGTCGTGTTTCTTGCCGCTCTTCAGCGCCGGCTCTTTCCTGCGCTTCTCAAACTTCTCGTAGCTCTCCCTGCTTCCGCCCAGAGCCTTGGCAAAGTAATCCGCTACTTCTCCGGCCCACTGCAGCAGTTCCTTTCGCTCTGACTGGTTTGACAGCTTTCTGCTGCGAAGCACCTGGATCACCTCGTTCCCCGTAAGGCTGCACCCAAACCTCTCGCCCATCTTGACGGCGCATTTTCTGGGTTCAATGTCGTGATCCCGGCAGATAATGGAGAAGATCCTGTTTTCCCTGACAATGTCCTCCTTGACCTGGCTGCCCTTCTTCACCTTTCTCTGCATGGCCCTGTGAATCTCGGCCAACACATCCTTCACCTTCTGGTCCCCAATCTTGATCATAAATTTACCTCCCTGCCTGCCTCCGGCAGACATTCTGAATTGTCTGAAACCGCCCTTTTCACACCGACGGCATTCATTTATGAAAGAAAGCCAAAACAAAGCATCCCTCAGTTTACAGCTTGTAGATCTCCTTTTCCTCCGCGAAAGTAAACTGAGTCCGGCACTCCCCGTCCATCATCATGGCCTGTTCTATGGTGCTGTCCCCCTCCCAGTACTCCCGGGAGCAGTGGACCAGAAATGCCTGTTTCGGATTCACCTTTTTGATAAAACTCTTCATCCCTGAAAAATCCTCATGGAGGGAGAAATCAATCTTTATCTCCTCGTACACGCCGAATCCCCTGCAGCGGTTCCTGGCTGTCACATACACATGGGGGCTGTTGATCCAGCTTCCCGGACTCACATGGTCATTCTCGTCCAGAACCGGTATGGACAGCTGCTCCATCTTCTCAATCAGCGGCAGAATGGAGTCATCAATAAAGACCGGCACCTTCCCCTGATTCCGCTGGTTCAGCGTCTTGATAAATTCGATCCCCTTGCTCAGCTGCTGCACATGGCACATGACGGACCTGCCCCTGTCCACCATGCTGAAAATATTGTTGATGACACCGTAGAGACTGTCCGACCTTTTCCTGTAACCTGGGTGCTTTGCGTGCAGGCCGCAGAGAATCACCGTGTCCACCTGTTCCCCTGGCAGCAGGCACCCGTCCGTCAGCGCCGTCTTCTCCAGGGAAAAGTCGCCGGTGTACAGAATCCTCCGCCGTCCAAACTCAAACAGCAGCATCACCGCCCCCGGAATATGTCCCGCCGGAAGAAATGTCACCTTGTATCCCCCAAAGTTCATGGTCCGCATATAGCTGACCTTTACAATCTTATCCAGGATAAATTTTGCTCCCAGCCTCTCCTCCTCCGTCCTTCCCCCGCCAAGCATAAAGTTCTTGTCGTAGAGCTGATATTCGGTCAGAAGATAAGATACCTCCGACATATAGACTGACGGGCGTTCCGCCGATTTCATGAGCCGAAACAGATACCCCACATGATCTCCGTGGGCATGGGAGATAAAGATCTGGTTTATCTGGTTCATGCTCTGGATAAAAGGGGATGTGAGCAGAGAATACAGATCCGGTTCAAATACAACTCCCTCTTCAAACCCGATCCCTGCATCCAGGAGAATATTGTTGTCCCCAAGCCTCAGATAATAGCAGCTGGCACCCACTCGCTGGCCGCCCCCCAGAGGCATTAAAAATATATCCCGGTTCATGCTACCTCCTCCCAATCTTTCTTCCATTATAATTCCAAATACAACATTATGCAAGGCATGAAACCTGGAGTGTGTCTGAAAATTTCCCCTCCGAAAACCGAACCCCTTTCCCTTTTGTTTCATAAGTTAATGTAAATGGTAAAGGAAGGCGGAATTGCATTTTATGCAGAATATTCTGGAGCTGAAAAATATCGGCTATTCCTACCACAGCCTGCACGGAGAAACCCGGGCACTCCAGGACATTTCCTTTGGGGTGCGCCAGGGAGAATTCATCGCCATCGTAGGTCCCAGCGGCTGCGGAAAGTCCACCCTGCTGTCCATCATTGCGGGACTTCTGGCCCCTGAAGAAGGAACCATAAAAGTGAACAATCCCGACGGATCGCTGCACTATCCCAGAATAGGATATATGCTGCAGAGAGATCATCTGTTTGAATGGCGCACCGTCTACCGCAATGTGACCCTGGGCCTGGAATTGAATCATAAAATGACAAAAGAACGACTGGAGGCCGTGGAAAGGCTTCTGACCGACTACGGTCTAGACAAGTTCCGGGACAAACGCCCCAGCGAACTCTCCGGCGGCATGAAACAGCGGGCCGCCCTCATCCGCACTCTGGCCCTGGAGCCCCAGCTGCTCCTTCTGGATGAGCCTTTCAGCGCCCTGGATTACCAGACCAGGCTCTTTGTCTCGGCGGACATCTGCCGCCTGATCCGGGCAGCGGGAAAGACCATGATTATTATCACCCACGACCTGTCGGAAGCCATCAGTCTTGCCGACAGGATCATCGTTCTCTCCGGGCGTCCCGCCGTGGTCAAGAAGGAACTGACCGTAAAGCTGACCCTTGCGGACAATTCTCCCCTGGCTGCCAGGAACGCTCCCGAATTTCAGCAGTACTTCAATGAATTATGGGAGGATCTGACACATGAATCCTGAACAGAATAGGACAGAACAGAACAAGCCAGAAAAAACCTCCGGTAGAAAAAAGCCCTCCAGGGAACTCACAAAACAGGAAGAATTCATCAAAAACCACCGGCGCCACCACCATGAGATCGCATCCTGGCGCACTGTCATCTTTGTGCTCTTTCTGGCCCTCTGGGAAATCAGCGCCGGCTGCGGGTGGATCGACAGCTTCTTTTTTTCCAGTCCAAGCCGTGTGGCCCGGTGCTTTGCAGACCAGCTCAGGAACAATTCCATGCTCTCCCACATAGGAGTGACACTGTTTGAGACACTGCTGAGTTTCCTGCTGGTGCTGCTTTTCAGCCTGCTTATTTCAACCATGCTGTGGTATTCCGCAAAGCTTTCGGAGATCCTGGAGCCCTACCTGGTAGTGCTCAACAGCCTGCCAAAATCCGCCCTGGCCCCCCTGTTCATCGTATGGCTGGGCACAGGGACCAAGACCATTATCGTGGCAGGAATGTCGGTGGCCGTATTCGGTTCCATTATCAGCTTCTACACCGGCTTTCAGCAGGTGGATGCCGAAAAAATCACCCTGGTGTACACCCTGGGCGGCAGCAAGAGAGATGCCTTCTTCAAAGTGGTATTTCCCGGCTCCATCCCCATCCTTCTAAGCACGGCAAAGGTCAATATCGGCCTTGCCCTGGTGGGCGTTATCATCGGAGAATTCCTTGCCGCCAGGCGGGGGCTGGGATACCTGATCATCTACGGCTCCCAGGTTTTCCAGCTGGATATGGTGATCACCAGCATTATCATCCTGTGCATTATCGCCCTGGGATTCTACAAGTCAGTCCAGGTGATTGAACACCAGATCAAAAAACGCTTTAAGATGTAGCCGGATACAGCGGAACAGCAGAACAAAATAGATTGATTTGACCAAAAGCCGCAAACCAATGTCTGCGGCTTTTTGATGAAAAGCTCCCGACGGGACTCGAACCCGTGATCTATTGATTACGAATCAATCGCTCTACCAACTGAGCCACGGAAGCACGCCGACACCACTGTGCCGGTGATACTGCCGCACAGTCAAAACCGTGCAACAAAAAGTATTATACATGATTCCTCAAAATATTGCAACTCTTTTTGGAAATCTTTTCGGATTTTTTTGACAAGGCCCCAGGCAGTTTTAATGCTTCCAGCTTTCATGTTTTCAGCTTTCATGTTTCAGGACTGCCGCCCTGTATCCCCGTCTTTCTTTTCCACATGGACCACAAGCTGCTCCGGCGCAATCCGGATGCCCTTCTCCTCCAGCTTCAGCTTGCAGTTCTCCGCCACCCGCCATTTTCCCTGCCAGAAGTCTTCCTGCCTGAACCAGCACCTCACGTTCAGAATCACACAGGAAGGGGCCAGTTCATCCACAAACACCAGCAGATCCCTGTCCTTCAGGGAAGCCTCCTCCTCCGTGACCACCTGCAGCAGCACCTCTTTGGCCGCTCTCAGATCCTCCTCGTAGGAAATGCGCACTTTCACATCCATTCTCCGGGCCTCCTGCATGGTGACATTCACCAGGCTGTTGTTGGCCAGGTTGCCGTTGGGCAGGATCACCGTCTGGTTATCCGGCGTCACCAGCTCCGTATAAAAGATCTGAATCTGTGACACCGTCCCCTCGTGGCCGGTAAAACTTTCTTTGATATAGTCCCCCACCTTAAAGGGTTTTAAAACCAGAATCAGCACGCCCCCTGCCAGGTTGGACAGGCTGTCCTGGACAGCCAGGCCGATGGCCACTCCCGCCGATCCAAGCACCGCCACCACACTGGCGGCATCCAGGCCAAAAGAAGAAGCCAGCATCATCACCAGCAGCACATACAGCGCCGCCTTGATAAAAGAATCCGTAAACTGAATGGCTCCCAGCTCTGCATTGGCCCGCATCATGGACTTTTTCACAATCCGGCGCACCAGTTTGATCAGATGCACTCCCACCAGAAAAAGCACTGCGGTGAGCAGAATCCGCAGGCCAAAGCCCACAACCCTGTCAGGAAGCCGGTCCAGCAGATTCTGCATCATATCCGGCAGCGCATTTTCCGCGCTGCCGGACACTGCCAGGCCGAATATTCCCACTACTTCTGATCCTTTCCGGACGTACTCTTCTGGCTTTTCCTGCCCCTGGTGCCGCCCTGCTTCTCAGTCAGCTGCTCCGCTCCGGCGGCCTTTCTGCCTCTGGCGCCGTCCTGCTTCTCAGCCAGCTCCTTCTCTCCGGCAGCCTTCCTGCCTTTGGCGCCGCCTCCGGCGGCAGCCTTGGAGCCTGAACCCTTTTTCCTGGAGCCGGCAGTCTTTTTCTTCTCTGAAGTCTCAGCGGCGGACTCCTGCTCTTCCAAAGCAGCCATCTCTGTCCCGGACACCTGGGCGGTCTCCTGACTCTCCGCAGCGGGCGCTTCCTCCTTCACCAGGGCTTCTCCAGCAACAGCTTCCCTCTCCCCAGTCTCCTCTGCCGGAACAAACTCTTCCAGGGCAGATTGTGCCCTGACAGCTTCATCCACGTCATCCGCATCATCAGGGGCGGACGCAGACTCAGCGGCCTTTGCCACGGCGGCTTTCCCCCTGGTCCTGGAAGCAGTCTCACTCTCAGCGGCCTTCTTCTTGTCGTTCTTAGCCGCCTCCTTGGCAAGCTCCGCCGCCGTGAGAGGGACATACCTCAGAATGCTTAAGGACAGCGGCGCCAGATTTATGGTCACAGAGTAAGGCCTGTCATCCCACTCAACCTCCCTGCTCCTCTTCACGCGATTGTTCACAATGCCCGTGCCCCCATAGCGCTCATCGTCGGTGTTCAGCACCTCCTTGTACTTTCCATAGTAAGGTACACCTGTCGTGATCTCCCGCTCCACACCGGAGAAATTGGCCAGTACCACCAGCACGTCATTTTTCCCTTCTCCCTTTCTCAGGAAAGTCAGGTAGCAGTCATTGGCAGAGATATGGTTCACCCACTCAAAACCATTCGGGTCATCGTCCAGAACGGACAGCTCCGGCAGACTGCGGTAGCAATGGTTCAAGTCTTTCACCAGAGCCGCAATGCCCCTGTGCTCCGGCACCTGGGCCAGCTCCCACTGCACCCGCCTTCCCTCGTTCCACTCGTCAAATTCCCCCAGATCCTGCCCCATAAAGAGCAACTTCTTGCCCGGATGCACCATCATAAAAGCATATGTCAGCCTCAGATTGGCGAACTTCTGCTCCCTGTCGCCGGGCATCTTCCCCAGCATGGTGGCCTTTCCGTGTACCACCTCGTCATGGGAGAACACAAGCATAAATTTCTCGCTGTAGGCATAGACCATGCTGAAAGTGAGCTCCCCGTGGTGGTGGCTGCGGAAATAAGGGTCAAACTTGATATACTGCAGATAATCGTTCATAAAGCCCATATTCCACTTCAGGTCAAAGCCCAGCCCGTCCTCCTCCAGATCCCCTGTGATCCTGGGAAAGGCCGTGCTCTCCTCGGCAATGGACAACACCCCGGGATTGCGCTTCTTCATGATAGAATTCAGGTGCTTGATCAGCTCAATGGCCTCCAGATTTTCCTTGCCCCCGTAGATATTGGCCACCCACTCCCCGTCCTTCTTGCCATAGTCAAGATAGAGCATGCTGGCCACAGCGTCCATACGGATGCCGTCCACATGGAACTTCTCCACCCAGAACAGAGCGTTGGCAATGAGATAGTTGGACACCTGAGGCCTGCCGTAGTTGTAGATCAGAGTCCCCCAGTGAGGATGGCTTCCCTGTCTGGGATCCCTATGCTCATAGAGGCATGTCCCGTCAAAGTTGGACAGCCCGTACACATCCCTGGGAAAATGGGCAGGCACCCAGTCCAGAATAACCCCTATCCCGGCCTTGTGGAGTTCATTGACAAAATACATAAAGTCTTCCGGCGTACCGTATCTGGAGGTGGGAGCATAATACCCCACCACCTGGTATCCCCAGGAGGCGTCGAAGGGATGCTCCATCACCGGCATCAGCTCCACATGGGTGTACCCCATCTCCTTCACATAGGGAATCAGCCGGGCTGCGATTTCACGGTAATTGGCATAGGGCTCTCCCTCCGGGGCATCCGCCACAGAGCCCAGGTACATCTCGTACACGCTCACAGGGGCGTTGCCGGTCTGGAATTTTTCCCTGGCCTTCAAAAATCCTGCGTCCCCCCAGGCAAAACCGTTCAGATCCGCCACCACAGACGCCGTCTCCGGGCGCAGCTGCGCGGCGTTTCCGTAAGGATCGGACTTCAGATAGGTCAGGCCTCCCTTGAGCTTCAGCTCATATTTATAGTTGTCCCCAGGGCCCGCATCAGGCAGGAAAAGCTCAAATATGCCCGAGTCCCCCAGCCTGCGCATCTGGTGCATCCTTCCGTCCCATCCGTTAAAATCTCCCACCACACTGATCCGCATGGCTCCGGGAGCCCAGACCGCAAAGTACACACCCTTCACACCTTCCAGAACCATGGGATGAGCTCCCAGTTTCTCATAGATGGTATAGTGTATGCCGTTCTTGAATTTTTCCATATCCTCCTGGGAGATCTGGGGCGAGAAACGGTATGCATCCCCCCGCGCCCGCTCTGTGCCGTCCTTTTCTTTTACCAGATAGTGGTACACAGGAAGATCCTCCGCCTTCTCCGGAAGCAGGGCTGCAAAATACCCGTCCTCGTCCGCAACCTCCATCTCCACTTTCCTGCCGTCCTTCTCAAACACCATGGAAGCGCTCTCCGCACCGGGAAAATACGCCTGTACCAGTGTCTGCTTTCCCGCCGGATGGGGTCCCAGCAGTTCATGGGGATTGTCGCACTCAGAATAAATGATCTCCTCGATTTTAGGCCAGTTCATCAGCTGGTATGTTTTCTTGTCCATAACCTGTATCCTTTCAAAATGAATCTTGATTCACAATCAGTTTGGCAATGATAAAATGGAACCTTCCGGACCGCCATCCTCCAAGTGGTGCAGGAACAGCCCGCTCCTGAGCTTGGGTTCAAACCATGTGGACTTGGGCGGCATGAGCCTGCCCGCATCCGCAACCGCGAACAGCTCCCCGATGGAAGTGGGATACATGGAAAACGCCACCTTCATATCCGTGTGCACCCTTCGCTCCAGCTCTCCCAGCCCCCGGATGCCTCCCACAAAGTCAATCCTTTTGTCCGTCTTGGGATCCTGTATCCCCAGAACCGGCCCCAGCAGGTGGTTCTGGAGCAGGGACACATCCAATCCGTCCACGGCATCCTGGCTCAGGAGATGGGGCTTTGCGGCAAGACGATACCATTTTTCTCCCAGATACATCCCAAAGACTCCCTTTCTCTCCGGGCTGCAGGGCCGGTCCCACTCTTCCACGGCAAAATTCTCCCCTATCCTGCCCAGAAATTCCTCCTCCGTGAAACCGTTCAGGTCTTTGATCACCCGGTTATAATCCAGAATGTGCAGCTCCTCATCAGGAAACAGCACGGAGAGAAAATAGTTGAATTCCTCACTGCCGTCATATCCCGTATGCTGCTGCCTTCGCAGCATGCCCACCCGCACGGCGGAAGCACAGCGGTGGTGGCCGTCCGCTATGTAGACGGCGGGAAGTTCCTCAAAGAGCAGCCGGATCTGCCGGATCCGCTCCTCCTCCCTGACCACCCACACACGGTGCCCGATACCGTCCTCCGACACAAAGTCATAGAGAGGTTTCTCCTTCTTGACCGCTTCGGTCAATTCCCGCAGCTCCCCGCAGGCCCGGTAGGCCAGAAAGATAGGCCCTGTCTGCATATTACAGACATCCACATGGCGCACCCTGTCCTCCTCCTTATCCGCCCTGGTGTTCTCGTGCTTTTTAATCACATTATTCCTGTAATCGTCGATGGAAGCACAGCCCACAATGCCCGTCTGGCTCCTGCCCTCCATGGTCAATTCATACAGATAAAACACCGGCCTCTCTTCCCTGACAAACTGCCCCTCCCTGATACGGCTCTCCAACAGGGAAGCCGCTTTCCGGTACACTTCCGGCGCATAGGTGTCCACCTCCGGGCCAAAGGCCGTCTCCGCCCTGTCCACTGCCAGAAAAGAATCCGGATTCCTCCTGACAGCCTGGACAGCTTCCTCCCGGTTGTACACATCATAGGGCAGAGCGGCGATCCTTTTCTCCATCCCCGGAGCAGGACGGTATGCGCGAAACGGTCTGATCTGTGCCATTTCCATGTCCCCTTTTCTAAAATATACCTTTTTTCCCAATAGATACATTTTAACAAAAATATCTGTACTTAACAAGCATCTAGTGCTAAACTATATTTTAAAAATTGCATTAAATTTTTGAAAGGCGAGGTATTCCCATGACAGATGAACAGAGAGTCATATTAGAGCGCATCAACAGTTATGCAGAAAACGTCCTGGGAGAGATTGATCCCCAGAAGGTGCAGGTGTCCGTACAGCTGGACAAGCTCAGGCCGGTGATGGAAGAGATCGCCGCCGAGAAAGGCATGAGCCTGGAGGATATGTTCATCCTTTACATGGACATCCAGAGCGAGGCCTCCTGTTCCACCAACGAAAAACTCCGGGAAAGCCTGCAGGATGTCAACGCAGGCATGGACGGGGCCTCCCCCCTGCTGTTCCGCTGAAAAAAGTCCCTTTCCCAGCCACAGGCCTGCACAGCCCAAGGATACCTGCAGGATAAGGTTTCCCCGGGCCATTTATCCAAAAACAGTTTCACCAAAAACAGGATCCGCCTGCTTTTTGTCTGCGGGCGGATCCTGTTTTTCCTGCCTTATTTATGTCTTACCGCTTCCTTCATGGGCAGCCCGGTGGAATAATCCAGCTGTCTGGGCTCATACTCCTCATTCTCCCTCTGGCGGGTGTAGCCGTCGCAGTCCCAGGTAGGATTCTCCAGATTTTTTCTCCAGGGCCTGAATTTCCACTGGTATCCCCGGAAAGGATCCCTGGTGAGATTCATCCAGTCAAGCAGCAGCTGGTGGAGCCTGACTTTCTCCTGGTCGCAGCTCTCATCCCAGATCAGATTCTTCATCTCGTAGGGATCCTGCTCCTGATCATAGAACTCATCCACCAGATCCAGAAGGTGGACCGCCAGCTTATAGCGCCCGTCAAAAATGGCCCGCATCATCTGAATCCCGCCAAAACCGTCGTGGTCAATCTCATAGCGGGTAAATTCCGTCACCACATACTCGTTTGTCCGGACCTCCGGATGGTACACCTCCTCCAGAAGACTCTTTCCCTCAAAGCATTTGGGAACCGGAAGTCCCATGTACTCCATCACCATGGCGGGAAGGTTGATATGGCTGACAGGATGCTCATCCACCACTCCCTGGGGCACCCCGGGACCTGCAATCAGCAGGGGCACACGGGCGATCTCATTGTACATCACAGGCCCCTTTGCATACAGACAGTGACTCTCCAGGGCATCCCCATGGTCGGAAGTATAGATCACCAGGGCATCGGGAGCATATTTGCTGATGCTCTCCATCACCCTCCCCAGCTGGGCGTCTGCAAAGGAATTGCAGCCCAGGAATCCGGACACTCGAATCTTGACCGCATCCCTGTCAGTCTCCCTGTTTCTTCCCGCCCAGATTTGCTGATACTGGGGCTTTCCCTCCAGAGTATCCCACACATTGGGAGATTTGGGGAATTCATAGCCGTCGAACATGGAGGCATAGGGTTCCGGGCAGAGCATGGGCTGGTGAGGTTCGTCCAGGGACACCGTCAGAAAGAAGTCCTCTTCTCCGTGTTTTTCCAGGAAGTCAATGGCCCGCTGGGTGCAGCGGTATCCGAAAGTAAAATCCGCCTCCACGCCCTTCCTGCAGGTCTCATACTGCCGGGAGGCCACTCTCTCCTCCTCCGTCAGTTCTTCCAGGTAATTCCTCATGTCATACCAGTACTCCGGGTCCCAGCCCTCCGGGCAGACTCCCAGCCCAAAATAGTCTCCCCCGTCCAGATGCCATTTCCCCACATAGGCCGTGCGGATCCCATTGTCGGATAGCCTCTGCCCGATGGTCTTCACATTTGCCCCCAGGGCAATGCAGTTTCCAAAGCTCCCGTTGGAGTGGGGATAGATTCCTGTGAACAGTGCCGACCGCGCAGGCCCGCAGACCGGCTGGCAGGAGTAGGCGTTCTGATAACGCACTCCCCTCTCCGCCAGAGCGTCCAGACAGGGAGTGCGCATGTCCGGGTTTCCGTAACAGCTCACCATGTCCTGTCGTGTAGAATCTGTCATCAATAATACAATTTGTCTCTTTCCGGCTCCCATTTCTACCTCTTTTCTCGCCGGAAGTCCAAAAGGACACTGCCGCCCCCTGGAGCTCCCTGAATTTATGCCTTCACAATCCTCACCCGGAACACACCGCTGATCTTCTCCAGAGCCTCCACCATATCCTGGGTGGGCTTCTCCTCCACGTCCAGCATGGTGTAAGCCACTTCCCCCCGGGACTTGTTGGTCAGATCGCTGATGTTAATGCCCTTGTCGCCGAATTCGGCGGCGAACTTGGTGATCATATTGGCGATATTTTTGTGGAAAATCGCCACCCGCCCTGCCTTGGTACAGATTCCCATATCGCAGGAAGGATAGTTCACACTGTTCTTGATATTGCCGTTCTCCAGATAGTCCATCATTTCTTCCACAGCCATCACGGCACAGTTGTCCTCGGACTCCGCCGTGCTGGCTCCCAGATGGGGGATCACAATACAGCCCGGCTGTCCTGCCGTGACAGGGTTGGGGAAATCGGACACATACCGGGCGATCTTGCCGCTCTGGATCCCCTCCAGAACATCCTTCTCATTTGCCAGCAGGTCCCTGGCAAAATTCAGCAGAATCACACCCTTTTTCATCTTTGCAATGGACACCGCATTGATCATGCCCCTGGTGGAGTCCATCAAAGGCACATGGATGGTGATGTAATCACACTGGGAGTAGATATCGTCCTCATTGAGCACATGGATCACTGACCGGCTCAGACTCCAGGCCGCGTTCACGGACAGATAAGGATCGTACCCGTAAACTTCCATCCCCAGGGACACCGCAGCGTTGGCCACCTTCACCCCGATGGCCCCTAGGCCGATGACACCCAGCCTCTTGCCCATGATCTCGGTGCCGGCAAAATTCTTCTTCTCCTTCTCTGCAGCCTTGGTGATATCCCCGTTCTCCCGGGAAGCTTCCACCCACTTAATGCCGCCCACCACATCCCGGGCCGCCAGAAGCATCCCCGCCAGCACCAGCTCCTTCACCCCATTGGCATTTGCTCCAGGGGTGTTGAACACCACAATACCGTGCTCCGCGCATTTATCCAGGGGAATGTTGTTCACTCCGGCCCCGGCCCTGGCCACCGCCAGAAGCCCTTCCGGCAGCTCCATGTCATGCATGGAAGCGCTCCTGACCAGAATGCCGTCCGCCTCCTCAAACTGAGCGGTGATCTCGTATTTTTCGCTGAAATTCTTAAGCCCCACATCGGCGATGGGGTTCAGACAATTGATCTTATACATAACTCTCCTCTTCTCTCACGTCACAACAAAGTCAGTTTCTCTTCTCAAAATCCTTCATGAACGCCGCCAGTTTCTCCACACCTTCCATGGGCATGGCGTTGTAGATGCTGGCGCGCATGCCGCCCACGCTCCTGTGTCCTTTCAGGTTCTCGAAGCCTGCCTCCTTTGCCTCCTTGACAAATTTCGCGTCCAGCTCCTGGTTGCCCGTCACAAAAGGCACATTCATCAGGGAGCGGTCTTCCCTGCGGACAGTCCCGTGAAAAAGACTGCTGCCGTCCAGGAAATCATAGAGAATACCGGCTTTCTTCTCATTGTACGCCTTCATGGCCTCCAGGCCGCCCTTCCCCTTCAGCCACTTAAACACCTTGCCGCAGATATAGATGCCGTAGGCGGGAGGGGTGTTGTACAGGGAATTGTTGTCCACATGGGTCTTATAGCGCAGCATGGTGGGCGTGCCCGGAAGCACCTCCTCTGTCACCAGATCCTCCCGGACAATCACGATAACCACCCCTGCGGGGCCGATATTTTTCTGCACACCCCCGTAGATCAGCCCGTATTTTGCCACATCCACCGGCTCGGAGAGGAAACAGCTGGACACATCCGCCACCAGGGGCTTTCCCTTGGTGTCAGGCAGGGTCTTGAACTTGGTGCCGTAGATGGTATTGTTCTCGCAGATATACACATAGTCCGCATCCGGGCTCACAGGCAGATCGGAGCAGTCCGGAATATAGGAAAAAGTCTCATCTTCAGAAGAGGCAATCTTGTTGGCTTTTCCGTAGAGAGCCGCCTCCTGGTAAGCTTTCCTGGCCCACTGCCCTGTCACAATGTAGTCTGCAACCCGGTTTTTCATCAGGTTCATGGGAATCATGGCAAACTGCTGGCTGGCGCCTCCCTGGAGGAAGAGCACTTTATAGTTGTCAGGAATCCCCATCAGCTCCCGCAGATCCGCCTCCGCCTCCTTGATGATGGTCTCATACGCCTTGGAGCGGTGGCTCATCTCCATGACGGACATGCCCGTGCCCCTGTAATCCAGCATTTCCTCCGCTGCCTCCCGCAGCACCTCCTCCGGCAGGACAGCGGGTCCCGCGGAAAAATTATATACTCTTGCCATTTCTTTCTCCTCCTCAAACCTAAATATATGCAGCTGTATTCCTCAGTAAAACATCACCACAGGAGTCCCCAGTTCCACCATATCATAGAGCCTGGCAGCCACCTGGGTGGACATGTTGATACACCCGTGGGAGCCGTTGGTCTTGTAGATCTCCCCGCCGAATTTGGACCGCCAGCTGGCGTCGTGAAGACCGATTCCTCCCTTCACAGGCATCCAGTACTTTACAAAGGAAGAATACCCCGGTCCCCGCAGGGTCCTGTTGCGCTGTTTGTTGTAGACAAAATTGATCCCCTCCGGCGTCCCGTATTTTTTTGCCAAATTCCCCGTGACCACATCCGTCTCCAGGGCAATCTCCCCCTC
Source organism: uncultured Acetatifactor sp. (assembly GCA_910587755.1). Classification (GTDB taxonomy): domain Bacteria; phylum Bacillota; class Clostridia; order Lachnospirales; family Lachnospiraceae; genus Acetatifactor. The sequence continues at coordinate 49,334 of CAJUNZ010000008.1, forward strand.
CACGTAATAATACAGCTTCTGCTCCGTCAGGTCCACTTCTATATAGGTATCTCCTATGTCGTCAAGGCCCCTGGCATACCCTTCCTGGCTGTAGGCGGGCACATGGGTTCCGGCCGCCTCCGCCCCTTCCTGCAGAGCCTCCAGAAGATACGCCGTCTCCGCCTCCACGTCCAGCTTCGTGCCGTAGGTCACATATTCCACTCTGACCGTCTCGCCTCTGGTGGCCGCAAAGTCCCTCTCCGTGCCGCAGGTGTCATAGCGGGCCGCCAGGGACTCCACCCACTGCCGGACCCCTTCAGGACTCACCACAATCTTCCCCTCCCCGTCCAGGGAAAGGCTCCCGTTGACCGGGTCAGTCGCCAGAAATCCCCCTGCAATATCCGAAGTCAGAGAGAATTTTTCCGCCCCCATGTCATAGAGGATCTCCCCGCACCGGGCCTGGAACCGGCTTACCTGCCCCCAGAGCTCCCTCTGGAAAGTGTCCGCCTCCGTGTCAGGCAGGTCCCTGTAGCAGCTCTCCTCCAGGCGTATCTGGGTCACACCCTCTTTCAGACATTCTTTTAAAAACACATAGGCGGCCTCCGGGTCCAGCCGTCCCCGGTTGCCGTCCTGAAGCGTATATCCCTCCTGGGTACGGCAGAGGAGTACTCCCTCCGGGCGGGTGCGCTCCCCCTCCACCAGGGGAAGGCTGTCAAAGCATTTCCGCAGCTTCTCCTCCTCCACCCGGTAGCCCTGGGGCGCCACCTCACAGGACACGGGACTGCGCAGGTTGTCCGGCCAGAAGCCGGTGGCGTTCTGTTCCAGATACTCTCTTAATGAGAGGGTATAGTCAGGCCGGATCCCCGCCTCCTCCATGTCCATCTCCCAGAAGACGCCGTCAGCTCCCGCCACCTGCACCACGGACAGTTCCGCCCCCTGGGCCAGCTCCTGGTTTACCTCTTCCACCGTCTTGCCGGTACAGTAAACCCCATTGATCCAGGTGTTCACAGGAAAATGGCTCCGGTAGTACAGCACCAGGGCAAAGAATCCCCCCAGCGCCAGAAACGCCCCGCAGGACATAAAAAATACAAAAAACTTAAGTAGTTTCTTCATGCGTACGCCAAATTCCTATATGTCGTCCCCGTCAAAAACCTCCTCAATGGGCGCCCCTGCAGGCACCATGGGAAATACTTTGTCATCCTCCGGAATCATGCACTCCACAAGCACAGGCCTCTTTAAAGCGATGGCCTTCTCCAGCACCGGGGCCAGCTCCTCTTTCTCCGTCACCCGGAATGCGGCGCATCCCAGGCCCTCTGCCACCTTGCAGAAATCCACGCTGTCGTTCAGCACCGTCTGGGAATAGCGCTTTCCGTAGAACAGAGTCTGCCACTGACGCACCATCCCCAGCACATGGTTGTTGATCACCACCTGAACGATGGGGATATTGTACCGGCCTGCGGTGGCCAGTTCGTTCATGTTCATGCGGAAGCACCCGTCCCCGGCAATGTTGACACAGATCCGGTCAGGCTGTCCCAGCTGGGCCCCGATACAGGCTCCCAGGCCGTAGCCCATGGTTCCCAGGCCCCCGGAGGACAGGAACGTGCGGGGCTGCGTATAGTGATAATACTGGGCCGCCCACATCTGGTGCTGTCCCACATCCGTTGTGATCAGCGCCTCCCCGCCGGTGACGGCCTCCAGAGTCTCTATCACATAAGGGCAGGAAAGCCGGGAGGTATCATACTTTAAAGGATACTTATCCTTCAGCTCCTGCACTGCCTTCATCCATGCAGAATGATCCTGCCTGGTAAGCCTCTGGTTCAGCTGCCCCAGCACAAGCTTCAGATCTCCCACCAGTCCGGCGTCCACCCGGATATTCTTGTTGATCTCCGCCGCGTCAATGTCAATGTGGATAATCCTGGCATTCCGGGCAAATTTTTTAGGATTGCCCGTAACCCTGTCAGAGAACCTGGCCCCCAGGGCAATCAAAAGATCACACTGGCTCACTCCCAGGTTGGACGCCTTGGTGCCGTGCATGCCGATCATACCCGTATAGCGGAAGCTTCTGCCGTCAAAGGCCCCCTTTCCCATAAGGGTATCGCACACAGGAGCATCCACCAATTCCACAAACTCCCGCACTTCCTCACAGGCGTCAGAGAGCACGGCCCCGCCCCCCAGGTACACAAAGGGCTTCCTGGCGGCCTGGATGTACTCCA
>CAJUNZ010000009.1 GCA_910587755.1 uncultured Acetatifactor sp.
GGCAGCTTCCCACCCCCAGGCAGAACAGCCTGCTTCCCAGCATCCCGCAGGACAGGCAGCTTCCCACCCCCAGACAGAACAGCCTGCTTCCCAGCATCCCGCAGAACAGGCAGCTTCCCACCCCCAGGCAGAACAGCCTGCTTCCCAGCATCCCGCAGGACAGACGCCCGGACATTCCGCTCAGGAAAGGACACCGTCTTCCCAGGCCACCCTGGTGCCGGAGGTCATACCCGGCATAGAGTTTTCCACAGAGTACCAGGGCCGGGACGTCCACATCCTGGGCCTGTATATAGACTATAAAAATACCGCCTTTCAGGCCAGACTGCAGGCTTTCGTGGATTCCAGGGATGCCAGAAACCGGAAAATGTGCCTGCGCCTTCAGGAAGCCGGCATCCCCATCACCTATGAGGCGCTGAGAGCGGAATTTCCGGACGCAGTCATCACAAGAGCCCACTATGCCAAATATATGCTCGGCCACGGCCATATCAACAGCATGACGGAGGCGTTTGACCGTTTTATCGGCGATCACTGCCCCTGTTTTGTCCCCCGGGAGAAAGTCACTCCCGTCCAGGCAGTGAAGCTGGTGCTCCAGGCCGGGGGTGTTCCCGTTCTGGCCCACCCGGTGCTGTACCGCATGAGCGGCGAGCGTCTGGAACAGCTCACGGCAGAACTGGCTCAGGCGGGCCTGGGAGGCCTGGAAGCCGTCTACGGCACCTACTCCCCCGCCGAAGAACGCCAGATGCGGGCCCTTGCCGCCAGACACGGCCTGCTGATCACAGGCGGCAGCGATTTCCATGGAGCCAACAAACCCGGTCTTGACCTGGGGACAGGCTATGGCAGGCTCTATGTGCCCTACTGCCTCCTGGAGGACCTGCGGCGGTGGAAAGCGGCCCACTGACCCACGGCAGCACAAAATACAGCCAGGGCAAAAAACAGCGGCGGAAAATCTCCGCCGCTCCATTTTACCCTGTCACAATCAAATATCTTCCGTCCCCTACATCAAACACTTCATCCGCTTCCAGGATTTCATCCCCCACGGCCCCGTCCATGTCAATTCCCTCATCCTCGAAGAATTCAATCACTTCCTCCACGGAATCGGCAACCACAGCCATGCAGCTTTCCAAAAAGTCCTGGGCTTCTTCCAGAGTCTCTGCCACCCTCTCAGGAAACAGCTGCAGCTGGTTCTCCAGGAAACACTCCAGTACGTCGTCATCAAACATTTTTCCACCCCTCCTTTCGTCTTTTGATATCACCCTGCCCACATCATAATATGATTTTGCGTCCATGTCAATATGGTACGAAAAAAACACAAACTTTTTCGACAATTTTCTTCAGACATACCGCAGCAGCTCCAGAGGATACTCCACAAGGGCTTCCGCACCTCCCTGGATCAATTCCTCCTTCTCCCTGAACCCCCACAGCGCTCCCACCGTAAAGGCCCCGGCGCTTCTTCCTGTCTGCATGTCCGTGGCAGTGTCTCCCAGGTACAGCACGTCCGCCGCCCCCAGCCCCAGCTGTTCCAGAATCCTGTACACCCCTTCCGGACTGGGTTTCAGCGCCACATCCTCCGTCTGCCCCCGAATCACATCAAAATAATCCTTTCCAAAAAGGGTCTCCACCACATTCTCCGTCTCCGCATGGGGCTTGTTGGAGAGCACCGCCGTCTTCACCTCCTGGTCTTTTAAAAACGCCAGAAGCTCCTGAATCCCCTCATAAGGTTTTACCCGGTACATACAGTTTTCCCGGAAAACCTCCCGGTACCGGGCGTATGCCTCCTGAAAATGCACAAGCTCCTGGTCGCCCCCTGCCTGAAGAGCCCTCCGCACCAGAGCGGCGGCGCCGTCCCCCACAAAATATTTATACTGTTCCAGAGTAAAGGGACCATATCCAAAGGCCTCCAGGGCCTTGTCCCCACTGTACTTTATGCTGTGTATGGAATCGGATAAAGTTCCATCCAGATCAAATATCACTGCCTTCTTCATATCTTATTGCTGACTCCCCTCTAAATAGAACTGGCATGACTCTCTTCATGGTGCGTTTCCGGAATAAACGTCCTGGATGCAGGGCCGCTCTCCTCCACTGCCGTCTCCTCCACTGCCTCCTGGCAGAAGACTTCCTGGGAACAAAAGACCTCTTTTCCCTTCCGGCCCGCCTTCACATATGTGCCATCCGCCTGCAGCACCGACGCCTTCACATTGTCCCGAAGCTGACTCTTCAGAATGTGAAGCAGCTTCTCCTTCAGCTGCGGCCGATCCACCGGAAAGAGGATCTCCACCCGCCGCTCCAGGTTCCTGGGCATCCAGTCGGCGCTGCCGCAGTAAATCTCATAGTGCTCATCATTCTCAAAGTAAAAAATCCTGCTGTGCTCCAGAAAATTTCCCACAATGGAGCGCACGGTGATATTCTCGCTGACCCCCGGGATCCCCGTCTTCAGACAGCAGATTCCCCGCACGATCAAGTCCACTTTCACCCCTGCCGAGGCGGCCTCGTACAGCGCCGCAATCACATCCTGGTCGCAGAGAGAGTTAATCTTGGCAATGATCCGGGCAGGCCGTCCGTCCAGAGCATACTTTTTCTCCCTCTCGATCAGGTGCAGGAACCTGCCCTTAAGCCACAGGGGCGCCAGGGAAAGCTTATTCCAGGCCAGGGGCTCCGAGTACCCTGAAAGCATGTTGAACACCGCTGTGGCATCCTCCCCTATGTCCTCCGAGCAGGTCAGAAGTCCCACATCCGTGTACAGTTTTGCGGTGGCGTCATTGTAGTTTCCCGTGCCCAGATGCACATACCGGCGTATGCCGTCCACCTCCCGGCGCACCACCAGGGTAATCTTGCTGTGGGTTTTCAGCCCCACAAGGCCATAGATCACATGACAGCCCGCCTTCTCCAGCATCCTGGCCCAGACAATGTTGTTCTCCTCGTCAAACCTTGCCTTCAGCTCCACCAGCACCGTCACCTGCTTGCCGTTTTCCGCCGCCTGGGCCAGGGCCGCAATAATGGGAGAATTGCCGCTGACCCGGTACAGGGTCTGTTTGATGGCCAGGACCTTGGGATCCCTGGCCGCCTGGCGGATGAACTCCACCACAGGCTGAAAGGTCTGGTATGGATGGTGCAGCAGAATGTCCCCCTTACGGATCTGGTCGAAGATTTTACACCCCTGGGGCAGCTGGGGCACCGGCTGGGGTGTGTATCTGGGAGCTTTCAGATGGTCAAATCCCTCCAGGCCATAAAGCTTCATAAGCACCGTCAGATCCAGGGGACCGTCCACCATGTATACATTTTGGTTCTCAATGTGAAGCTCCTCTTTCAAAATGTTCAGAAGCCTCTCGTCACAGCCCGCCGCCACTTCCAGACGGATGGCCTCCCCCCACTGACGCTTTTTCAGCTGCTTTTCAATCTCCTTCAGCAGATCCGCCGCCTCGTCCTCATCTATGGTCAGATCCGCATTGCGCATAATCCTGTAGGGGTATGCGCATACGATATCGTAGTTCAGGAAGAGCTTGTGCATGTTCCGCTCAATCAGCTCCTCCAGAAGAATCACCTTCCTGCCCTCTCCCCTGGAGGGAAGCTCCACAATCCGGCTTAAAACCCCCGGCACCTGCACCGTGGCAAATTCCAGTTCCCCGTTGGCGCCCTTTTTCCGCACCAGGGCCGCAATGTTCAGCGTCTTGTTGCGCACCAGAGGAAAAGGCCTGGAAGAGTCCACCGCCATGGGCGTCAGCACCGGATACACATTCTCCTCAAAATATTTGTCTACAAAAGCAGCTTCCTTCTTGCCCAGATCCTCATGGCTGCCAATGATCTGCAGACCGTTCTGCTTCAGCTTCGGCACCAGCGCCTGGCTGTAAGTGTCATACTGCAGCGCCACCAGCCGGTGGATGGCCCCGTCCAGAAGCTCCAGCTGCCTCTCCGGAGTCAGCCCCGCAATATCCGGTTTCTGATAGCCCGCATGCACCATATCTTTCAGGGAGGCCACACGGATCATAAAAAATTCATCCAGGTTGGACGCCGTGATGCTCAGAAATTTCAGCCGCTCAAACAGAGGAATCTCCCTGTCCCTGGCCTCGTTCAACACTCTGTGGTCAAACAGGATCCAGCTCAGCTCCCTGTTGGTATAGTATTTCGGGTCATAATAGTCGATCTCACCCATAACAATCCCCCTATTTTTTGTCAAAATACCTTTCTCTGTTTCAGCACAGGTTCCACGCTGAATACTTCCTTAAAAAGCTCCCCGTTCCCCTTTACAAATCCCTTCTCCAGGGTAATGTCCTCCTGGGTGTCCACGGTGATCACCAGCTGGCTGTCCCTGCAGGAGGCCTTGAGCCCCTTCAGTTTCTGCCTGTGGCTCCGGTCCAGGCCTGTGGCCAGCCGAAGTATGGCCGTCAGCTTGGCCACCGTCAGAAAAGCATCCCTGTCCAGGCTCTGGGTTCCCACCCGCTGCACATCATACACAAATCTGCTGTGGTTGAAGCGAACCACATTGGCCACAATCTCCCTCTCCTGGTGGGACAGCCCTATAATCTCCGTGGACATGATAATCTGGAAGGACGCCTCCCCCGTATTCACCAGGCTGATGTACTTCCCGCAGTCATGAAGTATGGCCGCCAGCCGCAGATACAGACGCTCTCTTTTTCCCAGCCCGTGCATCTTTTTCATGCTGTCAAAAATAGCCATGGTAATGTTCTCCAGAGCCTCCGAACGCTTTCTGCTGCCCATGTACCTCTTGCTGATATTGAAGGCGCTGGCAATGATATCCTCCTCAAAATCATGCTCCCCCTGGAACATTTTCATCTTCTCTGCGTACTCATAGGCAATGCCGTCACAGAGCGTCACCCCAGGCACCCAGATGCGCCTGGCTCCCATCAGCTCCCCAATGCACTGAATGAGCACGGCACTGATAAAGACCAGAGGATATTTCTCCTCCGCAATCTCCATGGAAGCGGCGATCCATTCAGGACTTTTGGTCTGCAGCAGCTCATAAAAGGCGTTGAAATCTTCCGCTTCCAGGAAAGCTTTCCCACCGTTTTTCCACCTTCTGCGCACTGCCCAGGGGGAGATATAATCGTCGATAATAATCAGATTTTTAATCTGTACATCCTTCAGGTACAGCTTCCCATATGTATCCAGACGGGCCATGGCAATCTCCCGGATCAGCGACTCTGTCTGGAACTGTTTCGCCGAAAAACGGGTCAGATAATCCTGAATCCGCAGCACTCCCAGCCGCAGGTTCTGCGTGGATACAAGCTTGTCATTTTCAAAAAGGGACACCTGAATGCTCCCTCCGCCAATGTCCAGGATGGCCGTCTTCTCCTCGATGACTTTCCGGAAACTTTCTCCCTTGGAAGCCACCGATTTATAGTCCAGAAACCGCTGCTCGGAATTGCTCAGTATATCCACCTGGATCCCTGTGCGCTGGGCAATCTGATCCTGGACAATGGTGCTGTTCTCCGTCTCCCGGATGGCACTGGTGCCATATGCCTTGTAATCTTCCACTCTGTAAGTGCGCATAATCTCCGAGAAATCTTTCAGGGTCCTGCAGAGTTCATCCATCTTCTCATTGCTGATCTTTCCCATGGCAAAGGTGTCCGCCCCCAGATCCAGCCGCCTGGTCACATGGTCGATCTCCCGTATGCTGTCCTTGCCGGAAAATTCAAAAATCTTGATGCCCAGCTCATAACTTCCCACATCTATGGCCGCAAATGTCCTGATCTTCACTCTGGATTCCCCTCCTTCCCTGACAGATAATTGATAAACTGCTGGGCAGTTCTGCCGGAGAGGCCCCCCTGGGACAGCTCCCACCTGCTGGCCTCCAGCAGCAGCTCCTCCTCTCCCATCTCTATGCCATGCCTTGAGGCCAGCCCCAGAACAATCTCCTGGAACTGTCTCTTGTCAGGCGCTCCAAAGTAAATCCTGGCTCCAAAGCGGTATGCCAAAGAAAGCTTCTCCTGCACCGTGTCACTGGTGTGCATGTCCTGCCGTATCTCTTCCTTGTCGCTGTAGTTCTCCCGAATCAGATGACGGCGGTTGGAGGTGGCGTATATGAGGATGTTTTCCGGCTTCTTTTCCAGCCCGCCCTCAATGACAGCCTTCAGATATTTGTACTCTGTCTCAAAGTCCTCAAAGCTCAGGTCATCCATAAAAATGATAAACTTATAGTTGCGGTTCTTCATCTGTCCGATAACCTGGTTCAGATCCTGGAACTGATGCCGATACACCTCCACCACCCGCAGGCCCCTGTCGTAGTATTCGTTGGCCAGAGCCTTGATACAGGTGGATTTTCCGGTGCCCGCATCGCCGTAGAGCAGGCAGTTGTTGGCCGCCCGTCCCTCCAGGAAAGCCTCCGTATTCTCCACAAGCCTCCTCTTGGGAAGTTCATAGCCGATCAGATCCTTCAGGGCCACATGGGCGATCACAGGAATGGGCTCAATTCTCACTGCTCCCTCCCCCTGCACCCGCACAATGCGGAAGGATTTGTGGAGTCCGAATTTTCCCACCCCGTGCTCCTTGTAAAACTGCGCCAGAATGTCCTTCATCTCCCTGGGCGACTCCGCCCAGCGCAGCTTTCCCGCCAGGTCACAGATGCTCTCACAGATCCTGAAATTGTACACCCGGCTCTCCAGACAGCTGCTCTCATAGTCCTCCACCATGGAAAATTCCGGCACATGGAGCTGCCGGCACATGAGACTGAAATCATGGCGGAAAAGCTCCTGAAATATGCCCATGTCGTGGAGCGCGGCCTCATTGACCGTTCCCTCTATCTCCCCCCGCATCTCACAGCCCCGGCTGTAACTGTTCTCATGAATCACCAGAAGATGCGCCAGGTAGCAGTGCCACAGATTTCCGTGAAATCCATAGGTCCCTGCCAGATCCAGCAGTTCATGAATGCAGCTGTAGAACACATTCCGCAGAGCCGGCACATTCCCCCGGCTCAGCACGCTCTCCTCATACTGCGCCACCAGCCCCGCCATATCCTGCAGCAGCCCATCCCTGCCCTCTGCAAACTTCCTGTATAGGATCAGCTCATTTATTCTCATCTCTTTTTGTCCGCCCCCGTTGTACCCGCGTCTAATAATTCCCCAAAATCTTCATATTCTGCGCCTCTTCTCTAAGACCCCGCAGGGCGTTTTTCACGGCGCTGTCCGCCAGATTTCCCTCGAAGTCAATGAAGAACCGGTATTCCCAGTTTCTGCCCTCTATGGGACGGCTCTCAATCTTGGTCATGTTAAGGCCGTTATAGATAAAATGGGACAGCATATGGTACAGAGAACCGCTCTCATGAGGCACCTCGAAACAGATGCTCACCTTCCCCGCATCCTTCTTAAAAATCTTCTGGTTTGTGACAATGATAAACCTGGTGGAATTGGTGCCGGAGTGATTGACCTTCCTGCGCAGCACCTCCAGGCCGTAGATCCCCCCTGCGTGTTCACTGGCCACGGCGGCCTGGGACGCATCCCCCTCCTCCGCCACCTTTCTTGCGGCGAAAGCATTGTTCTGCATGCTGACCAGCTGCCAGTCGTGCTCCGCCAGATATTTTGCGCTCTGCATCAGGGACTGGGGGTGGGAATAGACCGTCCTGATTCCCTCCAGAGAAGCCCCGGGAACCCCCAGAAGGCAGTGCTCAATCTCCAGGATCTGCTCCCCCACAATATAGTTCTCATACTCCTGTAGCAGGTCATAGATCTCATTTACAATCCCCGCCGTGGAATTCTCAATGGGAAGCACCGCAAAATCCGCCCGGCCCTCCTCAATGGCAATCATGGCGTCCCTGAAGGTGTCCACATGGAAGCTGTCCACGCTGTCCCCAAAATACCGGTTCATGGCAGCCTGGGAGTAAGCCCCGTCAGCCCCCTGGAAGACTACCCTGGCCCGCCCGACGTCCAGGGCATCCACCCCGATAAAAGGAAGCCGCCCCATACCCCCCTGCTCCGTTAGCAGCTGATACTGAAGTTTTCTGCTCATGGACATAATCTGCTCAAAAAGCTCCACCACACCCCGGCTGATAAATTCGTCATGGGCCAGGCCGCCTACCTTTTTCAGCTTCTCCGCCTCCCGCTGCCTGTCCAGAACCTGCTTCCCGGTGGCAATCTTATATTCTGCCACCTGTCTGCATATATTCATGCGCTGTTCATACAGTTCCACAATCCGGGCATCAATGGCATCAATCTGCCCTCTCAGTTCCAATAAATCCATGCGTCCACGGCTCCTTTGCCTTTTTTTCTATATTATACCAAATCAATCTTGATAGCAAGTAAAAAGGGGTGTAAAATATAACTAAGCAGTGCAAAATAATCCGATAGGACTGGTGAATTGTATGAAAAAAAACAAAATTGTAAAGATTACCGTGGGGACGCTGATTGCTCTCCTTGTAATCACTCTGATGGTTCTGCTTACCCTCTCTCAGAGAGTGGTGATGAATCCAGAGGGCACCGTGGGCAACACCGCAGGGAACCTGAACAATTCCGGCCTTTTCTGCGAGTACAACGGAACCGTCTACTTTTACAACTCCTTCAACGGGGGCGGCCTTTTCTCCATGAACCCGGACGAGAGCGGCCTCCGGCGGCTGAACTCCCTGAAAGTGAGAAACCTCCTGGCAGGCGGCAAATACCTTTACTATTTCCAGTACGGCTCCGCCTCCCCTGATTCCACCTTCGGTCAGGCTCTGGTCATGCACACCTTTGACCGCTGTGAGTTAAACGGCAGCGGCTCCGATTCCCTCACCAAGGATGTGGTGGTAAGCGGACAGCTGGTGGACAACTACCTCTATCTGCTGACCACGGCAAATTCCGGCATCTCCTTTTTCAAGGTCAAGATAGATGGTTCGGACATGGTAGATCTGGCCGATTACAACATCAACCCTGCCTGTGCGGAGAATGGCATTATCTACTATGTGGGCACACAGTCAGACCATTTCCTCTACGCTTTGAATACCAGCAATGATGTGTCCTACGAAGTGTGGCGGGGCAACCTGTGGAATCCCGTCCTGGAAAATGATTACATTTATTTTATGGATGTGGCAAACAACTATAGACTCTGCCGGTACTCCTTCACCCAGGATATTGTGGAAGTGCTCACAAACGACAGAGTTGACTGTTTTAATGTAGGTCATGGATATATCTACTACCAGAAAAACGGCACTGATCCTCAGCTGGTCTGCATGCGCACGGACGGCTCCGAGCCCCAGACCATCGCCCAGGGCAACTACACCAATATCAACATTACCTCCCGCTATGCCTATTTCCAGGAATTCGGAGATGAAAATACCTTATACCACTCTCCACTGGGAAGCACCGGCTGTGAAGTGTTCACTGCCGCCAGTGACGCCGCTGCAAAATAGGCCCGCAGCAGGCCCGTAGAAACTGCAGCTGACTGGATCGAACAGCAATCTCTTCTATAACTCCGGCCCGGACAAAAAATTGTCCGGGCCGTCTCACAAAAATCTTCTATTCTGTCGGAACACTGCCGGAACGTCCGAATCCTTTTTACGTTCCCTCTATTCCTCAATATGGTCAAGTCCCTGGCTTAAAATGGTGACAATATGAGAGTCCGCCAGAGAATAGAAAATCGTTTTACCCTCCCGACGGTTTTTCACCAGCGCCATCTGCTTCAGCACCCTCAGCTGGTGGGAAATAGCTGACTGGGACATGCCCAGCACTGCGGCAATGTCATAGACACACATCTCCGTACTCAGCAGCACGTAGAGTATCTTCAGACGCGTCCCATCCCCGAACACCTTAAAGAAATCCGCCAGATCCAGCAGCTCTTCCTGGGGCGGCATCCTCTTCTCTATGCCCCTGACCGTCTCCTGATCCACATGAATGTATGTGTTTTCTTCCATCTGCCACACCCTCTCCCGTTCGTCCTGTTCCTGTCGTAACCTGCTCCACCTCTACCATTATACTAAAGGAACCGCTCTTTATCAAGCCTGTCTAAACCTTCACGGACTTCCCTGCCGGCCGGCTTCTGAGAAAAAAGCCTCCATCCCCTCCGACATCACAAATTCCCCGTCATCCAGGATAAACAGCACTTCCGCTCCATACTCCCCTGCCAGTTCCAGTCCCTTCTCCGGCCCCAGGATAAAGCAGGCTGTGGAGAGGCCATCCCCAAGCAAACCGTCCCGTGACAAAATGGTGGCACTGCGGACCCCACTGTCTGCGGGAAGTCCCGTAGCCGGATCCAGAATATGGTGCCACCGCACCCCGTCCCGTTCCACATAGCGCTCATAGTCCCCTGATGTGGACACACACCACTGCCCCTCCAGGGTGAGAATGCCCACGCTGGAACTTGGATCCGAAGGATCCGCGATCCCAATCTTCCAGCTGCCGCCGTCGAGCCTGCTGCCATAGGTCAGCACACTCCCTCCAAGGTAGACCACCGCCCCTGAAACCTCCGGCTCCTCCTCCAGCAGTTCCAGAATCCTGGACAGCGCCAGCCCCTTCCCCACTGCCCCCAGGTCCAGCTGCATCCCTTCCGGCAGCAGAAGGCGCGTTCCTTCCTGCCAGGAGTCCTTGGGCAGAAGCCCCACCATGGAGCTGCCGCATCTGCCCAGGGCCTCCTCCAGGCTCCCGGCAGAAGGCGCCTGAAACTCCCCCGTCTCCGCTCCCCCTGCCCAGCTGTCTATCTTCCACAGCCGCACCAGGGCGCCCAGCGTCACATCAAAGGCCCCTTCCGACTTCTCATACAGTTCCAGACATGTCTGAAGCACCTGGGCCATCTCCGCCGAAAGCGCCTCTCCCTTCCCGTCGCCTGCGGAGGCATTGATCCTGTAGACCTCCGAAGTCTCCAGTCTCCAGGAGAGCTCATCCTCCTCCAGGCTCTGAAGGATCTCCCTGGCCTGGCTGAAAATCTCCCCGGCCCTCTCCTCCTCCGGCCCGTAAACCTTCAGCCGCACCATGGTTCCCATGGCCACGTCCACCGCCTCCCAGGCCCCGGCGGATTCCCTGCCGCAGCCGCAGCACAGCACCGCCAGAACGACCAGTCCTGCCAAGAACATTGTCCTAAAAAAACCCTTCATTTTCCCGCCTCTTTTTGCTATACTGTTTTAAGAAAAACCGTTCCAGGAAATCTGTAAAAGTTACGCCCGGCCCCAGGAAAAAGGCCACAATCAGTCTGCAGAAAGGTCCGTGACACTTTTGAAAAAGAATTTGAAGAAGAATTTAACCCCCGCCAAAACCGCGCTCCTGGCCACGGCCCTGCTGCTCCTTCTCTGTGCAGCCAGCATCCTGTGCCTGCTGCCCCGGGAGGATACCCCATATACCGCCCATATCTACCAGAATGGGACACTCATCATGTCCATTCCCCTGGACCAGGTAACACAGCCCAGACAGTTCACTCTCTACGGGGAAAACGGCTGTTCCAACACCCTTGAGGTCCGCCCCGGCAGTATCGGCATTGTGTCCGCAGACTGTCCCGACAAAATCTGTGTGCAGCAGGGCTTTCTGCACGATTCCAGACTCCCCGTCACCTGCCTGCCAAACCGTATCGTCATCACCCTGGAGCCCTCTGGGGAAGATGGGGATTCACAGCTTGACGGCATAACCCACTGACATTCCGCCGCCTCAAAACAGCGCACCCAAAATCCCTGTGAAAGGAGCCATCATGCCTGTAAAAAAACTGACCCTCCTGGCCCTGTTCACCACCGTCTCCCTGGCCCTTGCCGCCATAGAGAACGCCTTTCCTCCCCTGGTGCCCCTTCCGGGCATTAAACTGGGACTTGCCAATATCGCCACCCTGGTGCTTTTGCTGCACTTTTCCCCAAAGGAAACCCTTGCCGTGCTCCTGTCCAGGGTTCTTCTGACCACCTTTTTCTTCGGCCAGGCCATGTCCCTTCTGTACAGCCTGGCCGGGGGGCTGTTAAGTCTTGTGGTCATGGCCGCCGCCATAAAACTCTTTCATAGGAAATATCTCTTTCTCACCGGGGCCCTGGGAGGTCTGTTCCACAACATGGGGCAGCTCGCCGCCGCCTTCCTGGTCACTTCCACTCCCGGCATCCTGGGATATTTCCCCTTCCTGGCCCTGGGAGGAATCCTCACAGGCCTCTTTACCGGCCTCTGTGCAGGCTTTGCAGAAAAATACCTGGCCCCCTTCCTTCCCGGCCCCAATTCTTCCGGACAGTAAGGAAGTCAGCCTCTGCTCAGCCGTCACTTAAGGTTGCAATCTCACCGTAAGTCTTCCATATTCCCCTTCCCAGGAACTGTCCGCTGCGGTCCTTCCGGTAGCGGGCCGCCTCCAACTCCGGAAGTTCGGACAGACGGCCTTCTAAATATTCGCCCAGACGATATCCGGCTGTCTCCAGCCGCGCAATCAGCCCTCCATAGCGAAGATCCAGCCGGGACCAGCCAAAAGGCGAGCAGGTATTCATCCACTGATGCCGGTGGGCAGTCCGCAGCCTTTTCGCCAGGTCAAGCAGCTCCGCAAACTGTTCCCCATCCTTTTGAAGGGCCTCACTGTCCTTATCTTTGTAATGCAGGTGAAGCCGCTCCCCCAGAGCTGCTTTCAGATGCAGTACCCTGGCAAGAAGAAGGGGAACCTGTAGAAACCAGCCCTCCTCCCCTGCCTTTTCCACGTCCTCCTCCAGCAGCTGCGCCGTTTTCCCATAGTGCTCATCCAGTCCAAGCCCTCCCAGATCTCCGTCAAACAACCCCTCCAGGGGATCCTGCCAGAGAAGGTATTTGGACGGATTGGGCGGCCAACGGTTCTCCGGATTGCTGCAGGGGACAGCATCCAGCAGAGCGGCATCCATAAACCAGCGGGCACAAAGCCCGGTACACGCGGCGAAACGCGCCTCCAGCGCCTCCTGGCTGATTACATCTTCACTATAAGCACTCTCTGCGTAATACTGCATTCCCAGAAGCCCCAGCCAGTCGCAGCACTCTCCCCCGTCGTCATGCCACATACAGCCGTAAGCCATAGGAATTTGATATTTTTTCACCGCCCTCAGAGCCGGCTCAGCAGTCTGTATGGTATAGGGATAGTTTACGCAGAAGGAAGAAACCGAGAGCAACGGTCCCGCATAGACTGCATTGCCCATATCCCTGTGTTTTTTCATCATTCCTTCCAGCAGGGCAGGATCCCGGGAATAATAATCCCAGTAAATCAGGCTGGCATCCTCCGGAATCCTGGCGCATATCAGGGGATCCGGCTCCCCCTGAGGATCCAGATAGGCATGCCTGGGGGAACTGTAAGCAAACAGCATATCACTGTAAAGAGCTATTTTCAGTCCGTTCTCCCGGGCCAGGGCATGCACCTGCTGCAGATGATCCAGAAAAATATCCAGCGGCCTGCGGGGTCCATTCTTCTGCCGGTACCGCCCTTCCCCCAGTCCATGGGTCTCATCCATGCCCACAATAACCATCCGGCTCCTGAAACACTGGCCTACTGTCCGCAGCATCTTCTCAATGAGCCCATAGGTTTTCTCTTCTCCCACCAACAGGCAGGAAGAGCTGTCCTGCAGGGAAGCATACTCCGGAAAACGGAGCACTTTTTCCAAATGTCCCAGAACCTGTATGGAAGCGATGATACTTATACCGTACTGATACGCATAATCGTCCAGCTGCCGCAGCTGTTCCTGGGTATAGCCTCCCCGCATATAGCCAAAACGCGGCTCTCCTTCCAGTTCATATACATCCTCCATGTACAGAATCAGGCAGTTTAAGCCCATCAACGCCATATGATCCAAAGCAGATCTTATAAAAGCAGGGTTCGGCACACTGTTGCGGGAGGCGTCAATCATCACGCCCATCTGAGGGATGTACATTTTTTCTCCATAGGAAAACTCTGTCTTTCCCGCATTTTCCCGCAGAATCCCCAAGGCCCGGAACAAATGAATCTTCTCCCGATAGCCAATGCGGCATTTCCCAGCCTCCATAGTCATCTGCAGCGCTTCTACTCCGGAAGCCGGAAGGTGGTAAAACTCCACACAGATTTCCTCCGCCCAGCCTCCTTTAAAATAAAAAGAAGGCAGCCGGTCCATGGCACATAAAATCGTTTCTTCCTCTATTCCCCTGATTTCTCTAAACATTTATCCCTCTCCAACTCCCTCAAAAGCGCCGCCGCCGTCTTTCCCAGCACCGGGTGCACCAGGCCCGGCGCAATCTCTGCCAGAGGCTGCAGCACAAAAGCCCGGTTAGCCATGTCAGGATGGGGAATCACAAGATTATCCTCTGCCCACTGCAGCTCGTCATACAGCAGAATATCCAGGTCCAGAGTCCTCGGCCCCCACCGGAGCGTCCGCACCCGACCCGCCTTATTCTCTATCTCGTGCAGCGTCTCCAACAGCCCTTCCGGCCCCAAAATTGTCTCAATCTCAATCACCCCATTCAGAAAATCCTCCTGCTCCACACCTCCGTAAGGGCTGGTATTGATCCATTTGGACACGTTGCGGACTGTCACCAGAGGATGGGCCTCCAGGGATTTTACAGCCCCGGACAGATATCTCTCCCTGTCCCCCATGTTGGAGCCCACCCCAAGGTACACCCGGTGCCAGGCCCTGCGCACCTTCACGGACACACTGCCGAAAGGCATGGGAATGGGAGCGTGGGGTTTCTGAATCTCCAGATCCGCTCCCTGCAGCAGAGGATACTTTAACAGTAAAGCCTCCGCCAGCCTCTCCGCCGCCGCCTCCAGAAGTTTACAGGTGTTTGCAGGCATCCAGTCCCCAATGAACCGGCACACCTCCCCGTAATTTACGGTACTTTCCAGGTCATCCGCCGCGGCCGCCCGGTGTACATCCGTGTAGAGAACAGCGTTTACATAAAAAATCTGTCCATTCCTGGTCTCCTCCGGGTATACTCCATGGTAGGCGAACACCTCCAGCTTTTCAATACGAATCTCGTCAGCGGCCCACTTAGTATACATCTCCCCTGCCTCCTCCCAGAATGGCCTCCGTCATCTTTATCGCCCGCACATTCTCCTTTACATCGTGAACCCGCACAAACATACATCCCTTGACAACCCCCAGAACCGTGGTGGCCAGGGTTCCCTCCAGGCGTTGATCCACAGGCAGATCCAGGGTCAGGCCCACCACCGACTTTCGGCTGCATCCCAGAAGCAGAGGACAGCCCAGCCTGTTCAGTTCCTCCAGATTCCGAATCACCTCCAGATTCTGCCCGTAGTCCTTGGCAAAACCCACCCCCGGATCCAGAATGATCTTCTCCCTGGAAATGCCCGCCTCCTCCGCCAGACCAAGGGTTTCCGCCAGATCCACGACCACATCCCGGATAAAATTCTCATAGTCCGTCTGCCGCCGGTTGTGCATAAGGCAGCAGGGAAGTCCGCTGTCCCCAATGACTTTGGCCATGGTGCCGTCATATTTCAGCCCCCAGATGTCGTTGATCAAATCCGCCCCTGCGGCAATACCCGCCTGAGCCACCTGGGATTTATAAGTGTCCAGAGAGATCGGAACGTCAAAAGCAGCTTTCACAGCCTCCACCACAGGCACCACCCGGGCAGCTTCCTCCTCCTCCGACAGCAGCGTATAGCCCGGCCGGGTGGACTCCCCTCCAATGTCAATGACATCCGCCCCTTCCTTCAGCATCTCCTCCACATGGGCCAGGGCCCTGTCCCTCTGGTTCCACTTTCCGCCGTCCGAAAAGGAGTCCGGGGTCACATTCAGGATCCCCATCACATAAGTATGCCCGCTGGTCCGAAATTCTCTGTTCCCTATTTTCATAACCGCTTTCCTTCCGTTTTCAGTCTCCAAGCATGTGAAAAAACCGCTCCTGCAGCAGAGGATCCGTCTCAAAAATTCCCCTCACCGCAGTGGTGACTGTCCTGCTGCCGGGTTTTTTCACCCCCCGCATGGTCATGCACATATGTTCCGCTTCAAGCAGCACCATCACACCCCTGGGCTTCAAATATTCCATCACCGCCTCTGCCACCTGACCTGTCATCTTCTCCTGCAGCTGCAGCCTTCTGGCAAAGCATTCCACCGTCCTGGCCAGTTTGCTCAGTCCCAGGACCTTTCCATCCGGCACATAGGCGATATGGGCTTTTCCATAAAAAGGCATCAGATGGTGCTCACACATGGAATAAAACGCAATATCCTTCTCAAGAACCATCTCGCTGCTGTCCACGGCAAACACCCTGGAGAGAGGCTGTGACACATCCGTGTCCATCCCTGCCAGGATCTCCCCATACATCCGGGCAACTCTGTCCGGCGTCTCCAGAAGCCCTTCCCTTTGGGGATCCTCGCCCATCCCCTCCAGAAGCAGCCTTACCGCCTGCCTGATCTTCGCCTGGTCAACCATATTTACTCCCGCTTCCCTTCCGCTTTTTGTCATAAATTATGTCCGTGCCGTTTCCTTCTTCCGCACTATCTCCATCAGCCGCCCCAGAAAAGACAGAGAGCCGAAAGCTACAATGACACCTTCCTTCCCTGCCAGAAGACGGCTCATCTCCACCGCCTCCTCCAGGCTGTCCGCCGCCGTCACCCCAGGGTGCAGGGCGGAAACCTCCCTGGCAAGATCATAGGCGGACAGAGCTCTGGCATTCTCCGGCGGCGTGACAGTGATAATCTGATCCGCCAGGGCATGGGTAATCTGAATCATCTGCCCATACTCCTTGTCCCGAAGCACTCCCATGATAAAAATCATTCTGCGGCCCTGAAAGTAAAATTTCAGGGACTGCTCCAGCCGCCTGGCGGCATCCTCATTGTGAGCTCCGTCCACAATAAAATACGGCCTCCGGCCCACCAGCGTGAATCTTCCCGGCCACCGGGCCTGCAGCATGCCCTGACGGATCTTTTCTTCCGCCACCGGAAATCCTCTTTCCGCCAGCACATCCAGAGCCTCCAGAGCCACCGCAGCATTTTCCACCTGATGTTTCCCTGCCAGGGAGATCTCCACTCCCTTCCTGTCCCCATAGTCAAAACGCTGCTTTTCCAGACCATACCGCACATGGGACAGTTCTTCCGGCCCAACCTGAATCAGGGGACAGCCCAGCAAAGCCGCCTTTTCCGCCACCACATCCAGAACCTCCTGCTCCTGAAATCCTGTCACCACATGGCATCCCGCCTTGATAATCCCGGCCTTCTGGGCCGCAATCTCCCCAAGGGTGTCTCCCAGGAATTTCATGTGATCCCTGCTGACGGATGTGATCACCGCCGCCAAAGTGCCCTCTGCCAGGTTGGTAGCGTCCAGAAGCCCTCCCATTCCCGTCTCAAGGACCACAATATCACATTTCTTCTCCTGAAAATACCAAAATCCCAGTGCGGTCTCCATCTCAAACGCTGTGGGATGTCCCAGTCCATCCGCCTCCATGGCCTCGCAGGCTTCTCTTATCAGTTCCATTCCCTGGCAGAAAGCCTTTTTGGTGATGGGATGTTCATCCGTCTGGATTATCTCTCTATAATCAAAAATAGCGGGCGAGATATACCTTCCCACCCGGTACCCGCCGCATTTCAGCACCGAAGCAATATAAGCCGACACGGAGCCCTTCCCATTGGTTCCTGCCACATGTACAATTTTCAGTCCCGCCTGGGGATTTCCAAGCCGTCTGCAAAGCTCCCTGACACTCTCCAGTCCCGGCACAATTCCCCGGCTCCCTGCCTGCTTCACGTACGCCAACGCTTCTCTTTCCTTCATCCGGCATGCACCTGCTTTCCTCTGGTTTCTCTTTTTTGTCCGTATAACCTTTGCTTTTACGGGGTATACTATGCCACAGTGCAGTAAAGAGGCTCTTTCACAGACTTCCTGAACCCATACTGCAGGATTCACCTACCCTTACGCTGCCCCTGCCGGCGCCCCCTGAAGAAAGGAGCTCCCTAACAGACTATGAGAAACTTTCTGAAAAATTTCCTCAAATGCGGCATCACAGGATGGTGTCTGGAAGTCCTGTACACCTCCCTGAACTCCCTGCGCCGCAGGGATATGACTTTGAAAGGAATCACCTCCCTGTGGATGTTTCCCATCTACGGCTGTGCCGCCATATTCACCCCATTGGGCCGCATGCTTCACGCAAAACCACTGGTACAGCGGGGCCTGGCCTACATGAGCCTGCTTTTCTCCATAGAATACATCTCCGGCTCCCTGCTCTCAAGACACCACTTCTGTCCCTGGAACTATTCCCGCAGCCGTTGGAACATAGGGCGCGTTATTCGTCTGGACTTCGCCCCCTACTGGTTTGCCGCAGGACTCCTGTTTGAACGCATTCTGTCAGAAGAACTCCAGGAACCCTGAGCTTTTTTGTCAATCTCCCTCATCCTGCCCGCCGTCTCCGGATCCAATGTCAAGCATATTCACCGTGCGCCGCTTCAGCCTGGCCTCCTCGGACTGGCGCAGGATGAATTCCTTCACCTCCCTGGAATGTTTAATATGCTGCAGGGTCAATGTGGGATGGGTGGTATCTCCCGTATAACAGGTCACGGTCCCCAGGCCGAACATCTTCTCCACCAGACTTGCACTGAGAGTCACATCCTGGACCTTGTACATATAGCAGTCATTTTCCACCGTCTTCAAAAGCCCCTCGTCAATGGTGAGCATATCCTCTTTTACAATATATTTTGTAAAGGTAAATGGCAGCCCCAGAAACAGCCATCGCTTTCTCTCCACATATTCCATACGATTCCTCCATCCTTTCCCCGGAAATCCCTCCCGGCTCCCCCTATTATACTTGAATCCCCCCATATATGCAAAACTTTTCTGGCTTTTTTCGATTTGGTCTGACAAAATCCGTAACAGTTCAGCGCCCTGTCTGAACTGTTACCAAAATCTGCAGCAGTTCAGTCTTCCGTCACTCAGCTCCTGGATTCCGGGCGCTTCCCTCCCTGTGATCCGCCATAACCAGAGTGCGGCCCTTCCGATTTCTCTGGATATACTCCTCCGCCCTCCTGCGGGTCAGGGCATCCATGCCGGTGAATGGTTCGTCCAGGAGAAGCAGATCGCTGTCTGCCGCCAGGGCCCTGACCAGGGCTACCCGGCGCTTCATCCCCCCGCTGAGCTCGCTGCAGGGCCGCTCCAGGGCCTCCGCCTCCAGAAGCTGTCCCAGGGCCTCTGCCGCCGCGGCCCTGTCCCCTGTCACAAGCTCCACATTTTTCAGCCCGCTGTATTCCTCACAGAGCCTGTCTTCCTGAAAAACCATGCTGCAGAGGGGACTGGCGGACAGAGAACCTCTGTCCGGCGGGGTAAGCCCTGCCAAAATACGCAGCAGTGTGGTCTTGCCGCTGCCGGAAGGCTCCGTGAGCAAATAGGTTCCTCCCGGCTCATAGACCGCGCTCACCGCCTGGAGAACCTGCCTGCCCTGGTAGCCCTTTGTGACGGCAGAAAGCTCCAGTGCCTTCCCCTCCCTGCCTCCGTCCCGGGGCTTCTGCCCTCTGCAGGAAGGTTCCCACCCCAGAAACCGCTCCAAAAGCCCCAGAACCATTTTTTCAAAGAGAAAACTGAGCAGAATAATTACCACGGTCCAGGCAAAAATCCCCCCTGTGTCCAGGTACACCTTGGACAGATACAGCTGCTCCCCGATGGAATGGTCAGGAATACCCATCACCTCCGCCGCCACCCCGGACTTCCAGCACATTCCCAGAGCCACCTTCATGCTGCCGCGCCAGAAAGGCTTCAGCCCGGGACGGTAGATATAGAAAAAGCGATCCCGCCGGGCCAGCCGGAATACCTCCGCCATCTCCAGAAGCTTTTTGTCCGTGCTCTTTAATCCTTCCAGGGTACTGATGTATATGTGGGGCGCTACCACCAGGAAGCAGATTCCCACCACCAGGAAAGAGGACCCCCACCAGACCAGCATCAATACCACAAAAGAGGCCACCGGAACAGCCTTTGCAAGCCCCACCGCCGGGGACAGCAGCTCTTCCGCCAGGGGAAATCTTCTGCTGCAGGCAGCCAGGCACAGCCCGGCTGCCAGTCCAAGCAGGAAACCTGCTCCAATCCGCAGCAGACTCACACCCACCGTGGCGTAAAAGCTTCCCTCTCCCAGCAGAACAGCCAGAGCCCTGGCCGTCTCCAGGGGAGAGGCCAGAAGAATCCTGTTGTCCACCCCCAGGCACAGCCCATACCAGAGAAAAACCCAGAAAAGAAGGATGCCGCATTTTCTAAACATTCTCCTCATGGCAGATAATAGAAATCCTCCCCGGGCAGGGCTCCACCCACAAGTCCGGCGTCAAAATCGTACAGTACTTCCAGATATCCTGACAGGGCTTCTTTCATCTCCTGGCCTGTGATGCACACAATGTTGCACTGGGGAATGGCCTGTCTGGCCACAGGTTCCGCCCCCACAATACCTGCCTCCACCGCCAGTGCAGCCGCCGTCTGCAGATCCTCCCCTGCGGCCGCCACACTGTTTCGGTGCTCCTGCAGAAATTCTTCCACCGCCGCCCTGTTCTCCTCCAGAAACTCCCTGCACACCACTGTTACCCCAGTGACCATTCCGCTTCCCTCCGGCCCCTGAACTTTTTCCCACTCCCGGTTCAGATCCAGAGCCACCTTCAGATCCTGGTTCTGGATCAGAGCGGCTGTCACAAAGGGCTGAGGCAGCAGGCCCACGGCGGAAGGATCCTCCGCCAGCAGCGCGGCCACTTCTGTTGGCTCGGACCGAAATTCCAGAACATAATCCTCCTGGTCCAAACCGCTGCACTGCAGAACATACCTCAACGAAGCCTCCGGCGTAGTTCCCTTTCCGGTGAGATAGATGGTCCTGCCCTTCAGATCAGCGGGCTCCGAAATGTCCTCCGTCCCTGTGACCAGATACAGGACCCCAAGGGTGTTGATATCCGCCACCGCCACTGCCCCCTGGGTTTTCTGATAAAGCACTGCCGCCACATTGGCAGGAAGAAGGGCTATGTCCATTTCTCCCTTTGCCATCAGAGGAAGAAGCTCGTCCCCTCCCACGGCCATGCGGAACTCATATGCATGCTCCGTCTCTCCCTTCCCGGCCCGGTCCATCAGAAATAAAATGCCCAGGGAGGTAGGTCCTTTCAGGGATCCCACCCTCACTTCCTTCTCCTCCTGTCCGGCACATCCCCCCGTCAGAAGCGCTGCCGTCAGCAGAAGGCAGGCCGCCCAAAATCCCATATATCTGTTCCAGATTCTGTTTCTTTTCATAAATATCTCCTGTAATATGTTATCCATTGGCTATACCTGTTCCATATTAACACATCCATGCCCTTTATTTCAATATGGGTGCAAAAAAACTGCCGGACGCGCATGGAATACCCAACGCCCGTCCGGCAGTCTGCCGTTATATCTTTATTTTTTCGGCTTTCTGCCGAGTATTATAACCGCTGCTGTGGCGGCGGCCACTGCCAGAACAATGGCAGTCACCGCTATCACAAATATCCAGTCAATTTCCTTTGAGGAAGTCTCCTCAGGTACTTCCTCTTCCGACGGGGCAGAAGCGGAGGCGGAAGATTCTTCCTCCATCTCGCCTGCGCTGCTCTCCGTCTCCGGTTCCGGAGTGCTGCTCTCCGGTGTGGGAGAACTCACCTCCGGCGATTCCTCCGGTTCCTCAGAACTCGCTGCTGTGCTCTGGCCGCCAGGCTGCCTGTTTCCAGTACTGCCCTGGGAGCTTCCCCCCTGAGAACCACTGCCCTGAGAGCTTCCTCCCTGGGAGCCGCCGCCCTGGGGAGTCTGTCCGCCCTGGGGCGTACCGCCCCCTGTGGCGACTCCGGTCCC
Source organism: uncultured Acetatifactor sp. (assembly GCA_910587755.1). Classification (GTDB taxonomy): domain Bacteria; phylum Bacillota; class Clostridia; order Lachnospirales; family Lachnospiraceae; genus Acetatifactor. Next base: position 21,612 of record CAJUNZ010000009.1, read on the forward strand.
TAAAGCCGTGTTATTCTGGCCCGTGTTTCCCTGGTTGTCATTGCCGCCCTGTGACCCGCTCCCCTGGGAATCCTGATCTGTGTCCGGCGCCTGGGTGGGTTGGTCGGGAACAGGCGTCTGGGTAGGTCCGCCGGGAGAAGGTGCCTGGGTAGGCACGCCGGGAAAAGGTGCCTGGGTGGGTCCACCAGGAACAGGCGCCTGAGTGGGCTCACCGGGACCAGGTACTGGCGCTTGGGTAGGCACGCCGGGAGTTGGCTCCTGGCTGGGTTGAGGAGAAGGACCGATATGCACATCTCCCGGAACCTCCAAATCCTCCATTTTCCTCACCTCTGTCCCATACACATACTGCAGGGAGCCTTCCACCAGGTTGACTATAGCACCTGCATCCTGACCGGCTGCGTCCAAAACCACAAGCTTCCCGATTGAAAGGGTGTCCGCCCCGTCGGCAAAAAGCGCTTCTGTACCTGCAAGATACACATTCAGCACTTTCTTCTCCGCATCATAACGATAGTCCTGCACCTTTGCCCTGCTTGTGTTAAACTGAAATGTCACCGTGGCCGCATCTGCAGAATCCACGGAAAGTCCAAATTGAAGGGAAGATATCTCATCTTTCGCCGCATGCTCCGACACGATGCTCACCGCCCCCGTTTCATCCACCTGGACTTCATCAGCAGCGGCAGACGCCCGCAGCGGATGCAGCGCAGCCAAGAAGGCTGCCGCTGCAAACATATGCATCAAATACTTTTTCATCTCTCCTCCCATCATTGACGTGTTCCCGTACCGGGATCCAGCGTAATACCAGGCAGGGTGGCCGGCACCTGCTCAAACAGAGAATCGCTCACAAGCCTCTCTCCCTTATTGGTGCTGGCATTGTTGACCCTGTACAGCTCTGCGCGGACCTTCTTGATGCTGCTCAGATCCACACTGTACTGCGGTTCAATCCAGTATACCCAGGTGCCGTCGGTTGTCTCCGTAATATCAGCGGTGTTTGTAGGATCCGGCGCAAGGAAAATACTGTCTGCCGCCAGCATTCCATCGGCATCCTTGCCGCCAACCACATTGCCGTCCTGGTCATAGAGAACCACCACATTGTAAGCCCAGCTTCCCTTGTAAGCCCCCATAAATACGATGGATCCCGCAGGGATCTTGCCTCCCTTGTCATCATAGACATAGTCAGCATTCAGAGTACCGATCAGAGAAGTCCCCGCACCGGCGTCTCCTGTCACTCTTCTAAAGTCAACATTGTCGCCGGTTACTCCCAGCACATCCAGTTCCGTGATGGAGATTTGAACATTGCTCTGGTTCTTCAGCACAAATTTCACCGCGGTGGCCCCATAAGTGCTCACATAGCCTTTGCTCTCATAGTGCTTATCCTCGCTGGCGAAGTATACGGTTTCTGACCCCTGCACTATGGTTCCATCTGCCACTTTCAGCCATTCGCCGTTGGTCTGCACGTAAATCTCATAGTTTCCGGCAGCTCCCTGAAGGCCCGTATACTTAAATCCTGTAACAGTATTCGTCTTATTAAAGTTCAGTACGATCTCCGCATTTCCATTAGCTACAGCTTCGTAGACGGTAGAGGAGTCATTGTCTATCATCTTCACGGCAGGATTTTCCGGTTCGGGATCGCAGGGATCCTGGTCATCCCCATTGGGTGTCTCCACTGCCTTAGCGATAAAGCCTGTGGTGCTTATGCTCCAGAACGTCTTATCCAGGCTTCCGTCATGCTCAATCTTAACGGGATCAAGAGCCTTGGGTGCAGAATAATTCAAGTACTGATCCACCACCCGGACTTCATACCACATCACACGGTTATTGATGGTAACAGTATCAATAAATTCACTGCCGTCCGTCACAAAACCAATAATTTCTTTCTTCAGCGGCTCTCCGTTCTCCATCATATACCTGGTGATCTCATATCCCAGCAGATCCGCAGGGTTGGCCAGCGTGTTGCTCAGGCTGATCTTCACCTGGTTCCGGTTATCTGCATCCACCTGGGCGGTGACATTTCCCACCGCTGCCGTAGAGCCGTCGGCATTCAGGGAACTTGTTCCCTTCTCCAGCCAGTAAGCTCTGGACTCGTCATTGGCGTACCAGATTGCCCTGGTCTCCTTTGCAAACTGTCCCGCATACTTGATGGTGTCGGCATCCGGCGTCATTCCCCACTGCTCAAAGAATTTCAAAATATCTTTCTCTGCCGCCGCACAGGCCAGACGCATAAGCTGCTGATCCGAATCTCCTGCCAGGGTCAGAGCAATGCCGCTGGGCTTAGGTGCCTTTCCAGGATTCCTGGCGTAGGTGTCCACCCTGGCAAAGAACAGATTTGCCAGCTGCTCCTGATATTTCTCATAAGTCTTGTAGTTATATCCTCTGTCATATGACAGATGAAGCTGCCAGTACATACCAAGCTGCGTGAACACATTGCCTGCCCTGCCCTTGGTGCCCGAAGTCACTTTCTCATAGACCTTGGGATACTGGAAGCGCACATCTCCATTGCCCTCATGTGCCTGGGCAAGCACGGCAAAGTAATTGTTAGTAACCTCAGCCACGGCATATGCGCCCTGGTTGATACAGTGCCCGATCTCATGGGCGATGCCCCAGCCAAAATACTGACCGCTCACGTACTTTCCAGTTTCGTCGGCCACCACAGGCACTCCGCCCACCATACCGCTTGCGGAGCCCCAGCCGATACCGATGTGGTTGCCCGAAGCGTACATAAACGCTTTCGCAAACATCCTCTGGTAGCGGATATTCTGATGCCCCTTGGGAATCTGGTTTATCGCCTCCGTGGCGTTCTTATTCAGCCCCTTGTGCTGATAGAACAGGTACATCATATCCTCCATGGCATCCATGGAATCCAGCATCTTCTGAGCACGCACCTCCGCCGTGCCGCTGCCTGCGCCGGCCAGAATCTGCGGTGCCGGCAGAGAGAACATCATGGTATCCAGAAGGATATCGGAAGCTCCCAGAATACAGGTCTGTCGGTCATAAGCGTACTTATTCACCAAAGCATTGTCTGACTGAGCGTGGTGTTTTGTATGATTTGCTTCCATCTCAGCCACATAAGTCTCCAGATCCTTCATATAGGACAGAACCCTGGCCTGCCGCTCTGCAGAATCCGTCACCTGATACAGGTCAAGTATCGGCACCTGCACGCCGCCACTGACGCGAACCTTGTAAACATCCTCCGCGCTGTTTCCTGTGTACTGAACATAGAGCGCACCGCCGGTCTCCACATCCCCGGTCCAGATCTTGGGAACGGTGATCTCGTTGGCTCCCACTTTCAGGGTTCCTACCACCTTTGACACAGAATCTGAAGAAGAATAGTACTGTGTCACCACCAGCTGCAGTTCTGAATTCTCACCCGTCTTCTTGGTCTTATGGCCCACATAGATGATAACTTTCTCCTGGGCCGCTGCGGTCACGCCCAGAGGCTGCCATGCATTCAAACCGCCAAAGCCCCGGCCCACATCCTTTGTGGTTATGCCTGAGTGAATCACCACCGGCTCATTCAGCCCCTCATCCCGCAGTATGGCCTCCGCCGTCTGCAGTTCCCTCTCAAGCAGGGCCCTGTCAGGGTGATACTCCCCGCTGATCTCTTCCACCGTGTTGATTTTCACCCGCAGGGTGTCTATATCTGCCTGGGTCACATCCGGCCTCAAAACTGTGTGAAGATCGTCTTCATACAGAGCCATGATTTCTTCCATCAACTCATCATAGTGATAGAAGTAGACTTCGGAAATCGTAATATTTCCGTTGGCCGTATACCGGGCCAAACCAAACTGAATCTTCTTAGCGGTGACAGCAGGGAATTTCAGCACATAGTACCTTCTCCCGTCCGCATCAAGCCTGCTGGATAGAGAGACACCAGTGAGATCCGTCTGCTTGCCGCTTTCATCCCAGTAACGAACCTTTGCGTAAGAAAGCCCGGTGTCCTTGCTGGTCAAATCATGGAAGGCAATGCTGTCAATCTTATATGCCTGGTCAAACTCATAGGTCAGTCCATGGTTTAATCCCATCGGGTTATATCCGCCGTCATCCCAAGAATCCATTTTATAGTAAGAGGATGGATTCTTGTCAATGGTTCCCCATGCGGTGCCTGACTGGGTATCCAGCGGACTGTCAAACATGGAGTTTGCCTTGGAAGAGGCGCTGATAATGTGGCAGTCCTCCTCACCGGGTTCTCCCATATTGAGCAGATGGTACCTGTGCATTACCGCAGGGTTCAGATCCGTGGTCGTTGCCGCCACTGTGACAGAAGGCCGGCTTTCACCGTGCTCATTGATACCGGTGACATATACCTGATAATCTGCCAGGTCCTTCAGACCTGTTATGGTATATCGCTGTCCATCACTCTCCGGCACTTCCACCATCTGATAATCCCCAGTGTCTCTTTCCCTGTAATATACTCTATAGGAAATTGTGTCATCCATATCCTTCCAAGATACCAGAATACTCTGATAATGGCCTTCCGCAGACACATTGTCCGGCGGTTCCGGTTTGCCGTCCGGCAGAGGAATCACCGTCACCTCATTGCTGTATCCGCTGCGCCAGTTGCCGTTAACGGACTGTACGCTTACATGATACTCCTGGTAATTCTTCATCTTCTCCGTTCCAAAACTGGAGATTGTGATAGAATTGACAGCTGACATTGTGGTAAACTGTAACTCTTTGTCTCCCTCTCCCTGTTTGATCAGAACCTCATAACCTGTCACATTCACACAGGGATCCCAGTTCAGAACAAACTGTGCATCTCCCGGCTTGGCAGTCAGATTCTGGGGAATATCCGTCTGGGGTTCGGGAATTCTCTCCTCCATGCCGTTCAGGAATTCCACCTTGGTGATCTCTGCCAGGTCAGTGTTCTTCTTCATCCCGAAGATGGTCAGTGTCACCCTCTTCATGGCCACCTGTCCGCCCAGAGACACCTTGATATTTCCCAGATGGTCCTGGGTAGCCGTGACATCAGAGTGGCTCAGAAGATAATTGACTCCCTGAGTCACCGGTACTTCCACTATGTCCTGCGTTCCTGTCTCGTCCTCATACACAACCGTGATGACAGCATCGGTGATGGCATTGTCTCCCCCTGCCTCTATCAGGATTCCGTCTGAGTCCGCAGCACTTCCCTCAGCAAAGTCAAACGCCACCTTCACAGGTGTATCCGGCCCGATGGAAGCTCCGTCCGCCCTGACCAGATTGACACCGCCGCTGCCCCGCAGCAGGCCTTCCAGGGTTCCATCCTGCACCTTTGTACTTTCGTCCGCTTCCGCCAATATCATCTTGGCAGGAACAGATCTCTCGGGTGTGGCCTGTGTATCCCCTGTGACGCCGAATCCTTTTGTAAAATATTCCAGGTCGGACAGATTGACCACACCGTCCTTATTCAGATCGAGCTCCAAAGGGGCCGTGCCGGCGTGGATGGCATCCACAAGAGATTTGCCGTCCGCTTCGTCCACTACGCCGTCCCCGTTTACATCGCCAACCACAAGAACTCCCGGATGGGCCGCTCCCGCCGCATAGTTCATGCCTTTGAGGAATCCTGTGGTAAGACTGATGGCATAAGCCTTTCCCTCCACCTGGATGCTCTGGCTGAAGGGCAGAAATCCCTGACCTGTAACGGTCAGAACATATGTTCCATCCTCCAGATTTTCAAAACTTACCCGGCTTGTGCGGGCACTGCCGTCCACAGAGCCCCCGCCGATCGTAAGATCACCGGACTGATCCACTCCGTTCCCTGTGAGGCTCACATGGAACTGCGCGGAGCTGCACAGGACAAGACCTGATGCAATGCTCACGTCGATCTGGCCCACTGGTCCAAGATTTTCCTGTGACACTCTCCAACCATATGTACCATTTCCATTGGATACAGAATCCGGTATCACATTTTCGGTTCCTGAGACGTCCTGGGGTCCATTGGTGCCGTTCTCGGTTCCTGAGACACTGGGGACCTCTCCCCCGGGACTGTTTCCAGACACCGTGTCCTGTTTTCCCCATCCGGCATTCATGGCATAAGATGTGAAAACCGCGCTTACAGCCAATACGGCCGCCAAAATTAACGCCATCTTCCTCTTCATGCGTTCATCCTCCCTTACCTTTCTCCCATTATTTTTTTAGAAAGGAAAAGTTTTTTCCTTCCGTCTGCCCCCGCCCCTTCTCTGCATCCGCCTCTTGGTACCACAGCCCCTGTATACGTCCGCTGCTGTTCTGATAACTACAGCACACTGCAATTCAGTGCCAGTGATACCCCTCGGCTGGGGTATCAACTCCTGCCCTTCTCCCATTATCATGGAAAGAAATGCTGTCCTGACACCATTAAAGAGACAAGAGGGGAATTTTATTATAGCATTAACAAAATCTTCCATCAAGTCCATTGAGTAAATTTAACATTTTTGATTTTCGTAATATTTTCGTAAATATTTTTATTATATGATTTATTTTTGATTTGTTTTTCATATGTTTTAACCTGTATAGACCGCCCTCTCCGCCACCTGCCTGTTCTGGACTTGACGAATGCCGCAACTGTGTTAAGATAGAAGAAACCTGACCCATGTTGCACAAGGAGGGAAACCATGAAGAAAACGGTAATTGTAAATATCTATAATTTTATCCGCATGTCCCATGTGGAGCCAAGCACCTTTATCTCCGACGACTTTGAAACAGTACAAAAACAGATGACGCTGGTCAGGCAGTACGGCTTTCCGGCCACCTACGCCCTGAAGCACGACGCCCTTATGGAGCCCCGCTACCAGGAACTTTTGAAAACCTATACAGGAAACGGGGATGAGATCTCCGCCTGGTGGGAAATCACGCAGCCCCTGTGCCGCAGGGCAGGGGTGGCCTTCAAGGGCGCCTGGACCGAGGAGTATGACGACCGCGTCAACAGCGCCTACTGCATCGGCTACAGCCCTGCAGAGCGGAAACGGCTGGTGGACGCCTACATGGCAGATTTCCTGGAAGTGTTCGGCTTCTATCCCAAAACCATCGGCTCCTGGGTACTGGACACCACCACCGTCTCTTACGCGGCAGAGAAATACGGCGTTCTGGGAAGCGCCATCTGCAGGGACCAGATGGGGACGGACGGTTTCACCCTTTGGGGAGGCTTTCCCAACGGTGTGTATTTCCCCAGCCGTAAAAATGAAAATGTGCCCGGCAGCACCCAGGCCGGGCAGCTGAACGTACCCATGTTCCGACTCCTGGGCCCGGACCCCATCTACAATTTTGAGCAGGATGTGAGGGGCGGCCTTCAGGGCGTCTACACGCTGGAGCCTTCCTGGCTCATCGGAAGAAACCCGGAGTGGATCTCCTGGTTTTTTGACTGTCTCACCAAAGAGGACTCTCTGGGAGTAGGCTATGCCCATGTGGGCCAGGAGAACAATTTCCTCTGGGAGAACATCCAGCCCGGCATGGAGCCCCAGCTGAAAAAGCTCCAACAGCTCCAGCAGGAAGGTTCTGTGCGAATTGAGACCATGGCGGACTCCGCCGACTGGTTCCGCAGGACTTACCGTCTGACCCCGCCCATGACCTTCCAGGCCTCCGGGGACTGGAACCGGGAAAATAATCTCTCCGCCCAGTGGTATGCCTGCAGCAGCTACCGAATTGGCTTCCTGGGGGAAAAAGGCCGGCTGCGGATCCGGGATCTCTTCCTGTACCGCCAGGAATACCCCTCCAGGTATCTGGACAGGCCCATGGACAACATCAAGAGCAATTTTGACGCCCTTCCCCTGCTGTTCCCTCAGATATGGATCTCCAGGGAAAAAGGCGGCTCCCAGGTGTCCGGTCCGGTCAAAGACAGGCCTTTCATCCGTCTCCTGGACGAAAACGGAGCTGAGCCCCAGGGCACTGTCTCCTATGACGCACCGGACGATGTGACGGCCCGGGCCATACTTCAGGATCGGGAGACAGAGCGGACGCTGGCTGTCTTTACCATGAAGCCCGGCCAGGTGCTTCTGGAAGGAGAATTCCGCCTGTGCTTCGACACCCTTCCGGTGTTCCGGTCCTGCAGCCAGGGAGAGATCCTGTTGGAGCATGAGGGATTCTCCTACGGTTTTCAGATTCTTCAGGGCTCTGTAAGCCGCGCGGGACAGGACGGGCTGGTCATCGCCCCCCGGCAGGGTAGGATCTCCTTAAAACTTGGGGACTTCCTGGAGCGAAAAGACATTTTTATGGCAGAAAAGGAAGAGGATCTGAGCGGAACGGCAGAGATAAAATCCAAAGGGGACACCGACGCGGAAACAGGCAGCCCCACAGGACAGACAATCCCCGTCCCGCCCCTGCCTCCGCAGATGGATCCCGGCTCCTGCATCTTCCCCTCCGGCTCCCAGGGAGTGGTACGGCTTCACGCCCAGGAACCAGGGGAAATCCGCTATACCCTGGACGGCACCGAGCCCAGAGAGAACTCCCCTCTCTACACGGAACCTCTGAAACTGTGCCGGGACACGGAGATCCGCGCAAAACTTTTTCCCGCATCGGGCCTCTGCAGCGAGACTCAGGCCGGAGAATACCGTTTCGGCCTCCAGGGCATCATCCTCACCAGCAGCACCAGGTTTGACCCAAGACTTGTATTCCATGGCAAGGGCATCACAGATCTTCTGGAACCCCAGCGAGGATCCCTGGACTACCTGGACGGCAGATGGCGGGGAACACTGCAGGATCTGGAAGTCTGCGGACAGCTGCCGGAAGTGACACCGGTGGGAACCATCACCATTGGATTTTTATCCCACCACCGGTCAGGCATTATCTTTCCAGAATCCCTGCAGCTGTACACCGGTCCGGACCCGGATCACCTGACGCTGACGGCGGAGACCGCCATCCCCTGCCGCCCCTGTGCCAGGGAGATTGCCAGGCAGGATTTCTCCCTTCCGGTTCACAGGCCCATAGGGTGCTTTGTCCTGAAGGCCCACAGGTATGAAAGAATGCCCCAGTGGTGCTGTTACAGGGGAGCGAAAAGTGTCTTCACCATGGCGGACAACATCATTGTCTCCCCGGATGACCATGCCCCTGCCGGAATATAAGAAACTGTTGCTGAATCCTACATACAGCCTTGCAATTTCACCCCAAAACGAGTAGAATTAGTAGGAATCCGCACATTGTGCAAAAAACTACATAAAGAAATGAGGTCGTATCATGAAAAACATTCAAAACAAGTGGATCCGCGCCGCCATCCCGGCGCTGCTGCTCCACTGCAGCATTGGTACAGTGTACTGCTGGTCACTGGTCAGTGATGCCATCGCCACCGAGCTCGGCACCCAGAAATCTGTGGTTGAATGGGCTTTCAGCCTGGCAATCTTTTTCCTGGGTATGTCCGCCGCTTTCCTGGGGCCCTTTGTGGAAAAGGATATCCACAGGTCCTCCCTGGTGGCAGCAATCTGTTTCTCCGCAGGTATGGCGGGAACCGGATTCTTTATCTCCCAGAAATCCATCGTGGGAATCTTTATCTCCTACGGTGTCATCATGGGAATCGGTCTGGGAACAGGATATCTCTCCCCGGTCAAGACACTGATGCTCTGGTTCAGTGAGCAGAAGGGCCTGGCCACAGGACTGGCCGTAGCCGGATTTGGACTGGCCAAGGTAATTGCCAGCCCTCTGATGGAGTTCCTGCAGTCTAAAGTGGGCATTGTCAACATGTTCTATGTGCTTGCTGTGATCTACTTTGTGCTCATGTTCCTGGGCCACCTGCTTCTGGCCAAACCCCAGGGCTGGGTGGAGACCCACGAGAAGAGCTCCGAGAGTGTTGTCAGCATCTTCAAGAACAAGACCTTCCTGGGTATCTGGCTTATGTTCTACATCAACATCACCTGTGGACTGCTCTGATCTCCCAGGAGAAGAGCATTGTAAAAGCCATTGGCCTGGTGGGAATGGTGGGTGTCATCAGCTCCATCTCCGCTGTCTTTAACGCAGGCGGCAGGCTTGGCTTCTCCGCCTGGGCTGACAAGATGAAAGACCGCAATACTGTCTACAAGATCATTTTTGCGCTGTCCATCATCTTCACCGGACTTACCATCGTGACCCAGGGTATTGTGAACAACCTGGCCTTCCTGGTAATCCCCCTGCTCTTTGTGGTGAACGCAGGGTACGGCGGCGGATTCAGCAATGTGCCCACGCTGCTCTCCGACCACTTTGGCATGAAGTCCATCAGCCGGATCCACGGACTCTGCCTCTCCGCCTGGGCTATCGCCGGACTCACCGGCAACCAGATGGCTACCTGGATTGTGTCCCACACCGGATCTTTCACAACAGATGCAGCGGGCAATCAGATCAATCCTGCCGGATACCAGAATGTGCTGTATGTCACCATTGTCTTGTATATTGTAGCCATGCTCATCAGCATCTTCCTGGTACGTCCCGTCAAGGAAAAAGCAAAAGGTTAATCTCAGTCGTGCGGATGCGTGAAAAAAGTCTGCCGGTTTCCCCCTCAGTGAGGAAAACTGACAGACTTTTTTGTGACTTTTGTAAAGAAAAACTTTGCGGCTTCTAGGTTTCTCCCATTTTCACTAGCTTTGCCGCTTTGGTCGTACAACCAAGCGGCTCTTAAGTTTCTCCCATTCTCACTAGCTTAGCCGCTTGGTCGGCGGCAATGCAGGCGTCGAGAATTTCCTGGATGTCGCCGTTCATAACTTTGTCCAGTTTGTAGAGGGTAAGGCCAATCCGGTGGTCGGTAACGCGGCCCTGAGGGAAGTTGTAAGTGCGGATCTTCTCCGCCCGATCCCCTGTGCCGATCTGGCTGCGCCGCAGCTCCGCCTCCGCGTCATGCCTCTGCTGCTGCTCTATATCATAGAGCTTCGACTTAAGCAGGGCAAAAGCCTTTGCTTTGTTTTGAAGCTGTGATTTCTCCGTCTGGCTGTACACCACAATACCAGTGGGATAATGGGTCAGACGCACCGCTGAGTCCGTTGTATTCACACACTGGCCCCCGTTCCCGGAAGCCCTCATTACGTCAACACGTATATCTTTTTCTTCTATAACGATATCAATATCCTCGTCCACCTCCGGCATCACAGCCACACTGATGGTGGAAGTATGGATGCGCCCGCCGCTCTCTGTCTCAGGGACGCGCTGCACCCTGTGTACACCGCTCTCGTATTTCATCCTGGAGTATGCACCCTGTCCCTTGATCATGAACTGTACTTCCTTCATACCCCCTATGCCAATCTCATCCACATTCAGGAGTTCAACCTTCCAGCGGCATCCCTCCGCGTAATGCACATACATGCGGTAGATCTCTGCGGCAAACAGCGCCGCCTCATCCCCGCCGGCCCCTGCCCGGATCTCCACAATGACATTCTTCTCATCATTGGGATCCTTGGGCAGCAGCAGCACTTTCAGCTCCTGTTCCAGCTCCTCCGTGCGCTTTTTGCTCTCGCTCAGGGTCTCCTTGATCATCTCCCGCATTTCTTCATCGTTCTCTTCCTCCAGCATGGCCAGAGAGTCCTCTGTTTCCTGTCTGCACTTTTTGTACTCTCCGTATGCCTCCACAATGGGAGTCAGATCACTCTGTTCCTTCATCAGCCTGCGGAAACGCTCCTGGTTGGCCGTCACCGTGGGCTCATGCAGTTCTCCCATGATTTCCTCAAATCGAATCAGTAAATCTTCCAGTCTGTCAAACATATATCCTCACATTCTGCCGCCCCGGCGGCTTTGGGCAGTCTCTCAGGGACCGGGAAACCCCAGCGTCCCCCACACCACCCTGTCATGGCCCGAATAATCTTTTTTCGTCCGTATCTCCTGAAAACCCGCCTGCTCCATAAGCCTGCCGACCGCTTCCGCCTGGTCATACCCGATCTCCAGAAACAGCTTTCCCCCGGCATTCAAATATTCCCCGCTGCCCTCCAGAATCCTGCGGTAAAAGACCAGTCCGTCCTGCCCGCCGTCCAGGGCCAGCCTGGGTTCATGTTCCCTCACCTCCGGCATAAGCGTCTCTATGATGACACTGGGAATATAAGGGGGATTGGATACAATGATATCAAATTTTCCCTCCGCCGCCTCAAAGAGATCCCCCTGACGGAAATCATACCGCCTCCCGGGGCCGTCCGCCCCTGCAGTATTTTCCTCTTGGGACAACCCATGTTCCCCGCCCAACAGCCTGAAAGCATTCTCTGCTGCTGTTTTCAGAGCCTCTGTGGATATATCCACCCCAAGGCCCTCACAGTCGTTGGAATAGTGCAGGAGGCTGATCAGGATACAGCCTGACCCGGTACACAGATCCAGAATCCTCATGCCGTCGAAGAGCTCCCTCAGCACCTCTTCCACCAGGATCTCCGTGTCCTGCCGGGGAATCAGCACCTTTTCATTCACGGAGAATTCCAGCCCCATGAACTCCTGCACCCCTGTCAGCAGCTGCAGAGGAATCCTCTCCTCCCGCCTGGAGAGCAGCGCCTCATAGGCTGCCGCCTGCCCTGGGTCCACCTCCCTGTCCCCGTGTGCCCGCAGGTCGCTGCGGGTGGTTCCGCATACATGCTCCAGTAAGAGCACGGCATCCATGCCCGCATCCTGAACTCCCGCCTGAAAAAGCCTCTCCTTGCCCAGGCAGAACAATTCTCCGTAAGTCATGTTTACATTTCCCCTTCCACGGCGCCTTACAGCGGCTCCTTCTCCCCAAAATTCTCCCTCAGATACGCCTTCCAGTCAAACACCGCTTCCACTGCGGCAATGGCCACCTCCGCCATGCTCTCGTCCGGCTCCCTGGTGGTCATCCTCTGGATCGCCATGCCGGGCGCAGAGATCAGCCGCACCAAAAAGAAATCGGACCGCCCTGCCAGACGGATGATCTCATAGGAAATTCCCGCCACCACCGGCATCAACAAAATGCGCAGCCCCACTCTGGCCAGAGGATTCTCCACCCGGATAAAAAAGAATAGAATGATGCTCACAAAAAAAACAAAAAAGATGAAGCTGGTTCCGCACCTTTTGTGCAGTCTGGAGCTGTCCATGACATTTTCCACCGTCAGGGGCTTACCGCTTTCAATGCAGTTGATACATTTATGTTCCGCCCCATGGTAAGCATAGAGCCTTCGTATATCCTTCATGGCACTGATGCCCCACACATAGAGAATAAAAATCAGAATGCGGACCACGCCTTCCAGAACCGCCAGTAGGGACTGATTCGGCACAAACCGTCCCAGAAAAGAAGCCAGGTAATAGGGCAGTACCACAAATATGCCCACGGCCATAGCCACGGCCACACAAGTCACCGCCACCGTCATAAACTTGTCCTGGCTGCTTCCTCCGTCTGCGTTGGCCTGCCCCTTCTTATTTTGGGCTTCCGTTTCCGCCTCCTGCTCCTTCTGAGCCTGGGCTTTTGAACCCGTGTCCTCATCCTCCTCATAGAAAGAAGCTGAGTAGTTCAGGCACTTCATCCCCAGTACCATCGAATCTATAAAATTGAAAATACCGCGGATAAAAGGCAGCTCTTTGAGACGGCTGCCCGCCAGCATACCCGAAAAGCTGTCACTTTTTACAGTGACCTCCCCTTCCGGCGTCCTCACGGCAACCGCATAATTGTCCTTGTTTTTCATCATGATTCCTTCCATCACCGCCTGACCGCCGATGCCGGAATAACGTCCACAGTTTTTCTTCCCCATTGGTTCCTCCCTGCCGCATCCCGAAACTGCCCCCCCTAAACCAGCAGAAAACCGCCGTATCCTTGGAAAACAGTTCCTAAAAAATTTAGTAAAAAAGGTTGAGATATCTGCACCTCAACCTTTCCGCAATTCCTATTTAACGCCGTATTTTCTGTTGAACTTCTCAATACGCCCATCGGCCCTGGCCGTCTTCTGCTGGCCGGTATAGAACGAATGGCACTTGGAGCAGACTTCCACATGGATCTCAGGCTTGGTGGATCCGGTGGTAAAAGTATTTCCGCAGTTGCAAGTTACGGTCGCCTGATAGTACTGGGGATGGATTCCTTCTTTCATCTCTTTCACCTCTCTATATAACCACACGGCGCCAGCCTGTCCCTCTCCGGCAGCCGCACAGCCAAAGTATTATTTGTCGTTCTCATCCGCACTGCTTATGGAACCACAAACAGCGTTATTATTGTATCATATGGACACCGAAGCTGCAAGTCCTATTTTAAATAAATTTGTTTCTTTTTACCATCTGGACAAACTCCATATTGTTCCTGGTCCTTGAGAACATATCCAGGATTCGGTCTGTGGCCTCATCGGACTTCAATCCGTTCAGCGCCTTGCGCATAATGTTGATGGCTTCCAGCTCCTCTGACGACAACAGAAGATCCTCTCTTCTTGTGCCGGACTTTGCCAGATCAATGGCGGGGAATATACGCTTCTCAGAGAGCTTCCGGTCCAGAATCATCTCCATATTGCCCGTACTCTTAAATTCCTCGTAAATGACGTCATCCATCTTGCTTCCTGTGTCCACCAGGGCCGTGGCCAGAATTGTCAGACTGCCGCCCCCGCGCATATTTCTTGCCGCGCCGAAGAATCGCTTGGGCATATGAAGGGCCGCCGGATCAAGACCGCCGGAAAGGGTCCGGCCGCTGGGAGGAACCACCAGGTTATAGGCCCTGGCAAGGCGGGTAATGCTGTCCAGGAGAATAACCACGTCTTTTTTATGTTCAACCAGACGCTTTGCGCGCTCGATCACCATCTCAGACACCCTCTTATGGTGGTCAGGCAGCTCGTCAAAAGTGGAGTAGATCACTTCCACATTGTTCCCGCTGATGGCTTCCTTCACATCCGTTACTTCCTCAGGGCGCTCGTCAATGAGCAGAATCAGCATGTGCATGTCAGGATTGGTGCGCAGAATGGATTTTGCCACCTCCTTCAGAAGGGTGGTCTTTCCCGCCTTGGGAGGCGAGACAATCATACCGCGCTGACCCTTGCCGATGGGGCTTACCAGATCCATAACCCTCATGGCCACACTGCAGCCCGGTGTCTCCAGTTTAATGCGCTCATCCGGAAAAATAGGGGTCATATCCTCAAATGCCCGGCGTTTGGAGGCTTCCTCCAGGGTATAGCCATTGATGGTGCGGATAAAAAGCAGCGCACTGAACTTTTCCTGCTGTGTTTTGATTCTCTTGTTACCCCGCAGGATATCCCCCGTCTTCAGGCCGAAACGGCGGATCTGGCTGGGCGCCACATACACATCGTTCTCGCCGGGGAGATAGTTCTCACAGCGGATAAATCCATAACCGTCCGGCATTACCTCCAGGATACCGCTGGCCTCCTCGCCGCTGTCCAGCTCCTTGGGATATGTCTTCTCGTCGTAAACTTCATTGGTGCGGGGACGGGGCGCAGGGGCAGCCTGGGATGCCTGACCCCCCACTGCTGCCTCCTCCCTCTTCTCCCCCTCCCCCAGGGGACGCTCTACCTGAACACGATCCCCCTGAGGACGTTCCTGGATACGGTCTCCGGAACGGTCAGCCTGTGCCGGCCCCTCCGCCCGGTAATTCCCGTCATTCATAACTCCCTGAGGACGCTCTCCCCCAGGGGTGCCCACACCCTGTCTCGGCCTTCTGCCCGTAGAAATCACGCGTTTAAAAGCAGGTCTGGAATTGTCGGTTCTGGGGGAGGGAGTTTTGACAGTGTCAGATTGATTATTTTCAGATTCAGCACTTTCAGATACAGGATTTTCCGGGGCTGTTTCCTCCGCCCGGAGGCTGTCGGAAGCCTGCTGTGCTTCCCCGCTCTCGGCGGTGCTTTCCTCCAACTTCTTCAGCCGCTCATCCTCAGCCAGCATGGCCTCTACAATCTCAGCCTTCTTCATGCCGGACGTGCCTTTCAGCCCACGCACTTTCGCGAGCTCTTTCAACTGTACAAGTGCCAGTGATTCATATTTTTCTCTCATAAAAATCCTCCTGATTTCGAAAGCATCATAAATTAAAACGGGGGCAACAGCCAGATTCGTAATCGATATGCTTCCTTGACCTCATGATTGACATATCATGTGATAAATTCCATTATAGTATATTTTTCCCAAAATAGGAAGCCCTAATTTTCAGGAAATCGCCAATTATAGAATTCTTGGATATTTTATCCTTATTTTTGAAGTTCCCTGACATGAAAAAATAATTCCCTACTTGCGAACCTCAGAAAACTATTATATGATACAGATGGTTTTACAATAATTCTTATAGGCGAGGTACAGCAATGACCAACAATGAAAAATCCCTTATGATGCATGAGCAGTGGAAAGGCAAACTGGAAACTGTCTCCAAAGCTCCCGTGAAGTCACGTGAAGACCTGTCTATCGCATATACCCCCGGGGTGGCTGAACCCTGCAGGGCCATCGCCCAGGACAGGGAAGCTGCCTACATATACACCATGAAAGCCAACACCGTGGCCGTAGTCTCCGACGGAAGCGCCGTACTGGGCCTGGGCAACATCGGCCCCCACGCCGCCCTCCCCGTCATGGAGGGAAAAGCCGTACTGTTCAAGGAATTCGGCGGCGTCAACGCAGTGCCCATCTGCCTGGACACGCAGGATGTGGAGGAGATCATCAAAGCCGTCACCTGGCTTGCCCCTGCCTACGGCGGCATCAACCTGGAAGACATCAGCGCTCCCAGATGCTTTGAGATCGAAGAACGCCTGAAAGCCGCCCTGGACATCCCTGTCTTCCACGACGACCAGCACGGCACGGCCATAGTGGTGCTGGCAGGCATCATCAACGCCCTGAAAGTGACGGGAAAGAAAAAGGAGGATTGTCTTGTGGTGGTAAACGGCGCCGGGAGCGCCGGGGTTGCCATCACAAAACTGCTGCTGACCTACGGTTTCTCCCGCATCACCATGTGCGACAAGTCCGGCATCCTCTCCAAAAATACTCAAGGCCTCAACTGGATGCAGCAGAAGATGGTCCAAGTCACCAACCTGGAAGGGCGGACAGGCTCTCTGGCCGACGCCATGAAGGGAGCCGACATTTTCGTGGGAGTTTCCGCCCCGGGCATTGTCACCCCGCAGATGGTGGCCTCCATGAACAAGGATTCCATCCTCTTCGCCATGGCCAATCCGGTGCCGGAGATCATGCCCGATGCCGCCAGAGCCGCAGGCGCCAGAGTGGTTGGCACAGGGCGCAGTGATTTCCCCAACCAGGTGAACAATGTGCTCGTCTTCCCCGGCATTTTCAAGGGGGCTCTGGAAGGACGTCTGACCCAGATCACGGACGAGATGAAACTGGCGGCGGCAGAGGCGGTGGCCGGGCTGGTGCCGCCCCAGGAGCGCAGCGAGGAAAATATTCTCCCTGAAGCCTTCCGCCCGGAAGTGGCCCGGGCGGTGGCGGACGCCGTGAAAGCCTGCGCCGCAGGAAAGGGGAAGGCATGAGCGCCTTCCCCCGCGTGCCCCGGGGCCGGAAAAAGACAGGGGAGCTGCTGGAGGACACCCTGACCCTGTACAAGCTGATCGTGCTCTACATGCTCAGCCGCGTTACCTTCCCCATGACAAATGCCCAGGTCAGCGACTTTATCCTGGAAAAAGAATACACAGACTATCTCACACTACAGCAAGTCATCAGTGAACTCACTAATGCGAAACTGGTCTCCTCCAAAACCATCCGCAACCGCACTCAGCTTGCCATCACCCCTGAAGGCAGAGAGACCCTGGACTTTTTTCAAAGCCGTATTCACTACGCCATAAAAGAGGAAATCAACGCCTATTTTCGGGAAAATGAATTCACCCTCCGGAACGAAGTGGCAGTCCTGGGGGATTATTCTTACCAGGCCTCCCTGGGGGAGTATGAGACCCATCTGGTAGTCAGGGAAAAGGGTGTCAGCCTGGTGGATGTGAAGATCCCCGTTCCCACAGAAGAGATGGCAGAAAAGATATGCGATAACTGGCAGAAGAAAAGCCAGCAGATTTATAAATACCTCACGGAACAGCTATTTTGAGGCCTCTCGCACCTGCTGTTTCAGCCTCTGCATATGCTCCCGGATCCTGGCCTCATACCCGTTGCCGGAGGGCGTATAGAACTCTTTTCCGGTGAGCTCATAGGGCAGATACTGCTGTTCCACATAGTTGCCCGGATAGTCATGGGCGAACTTGTAACCCGTCCCCCGTCCCAGCTTTGCCGCCCCCTTGTAGTGGGAATCCTGCAGATGGGACGGTATGGGCAGATTTCCTGTCCTGTCCACAGTCTCCATGGCCTGAAATACCGCCTGGCAGGCCGCATTGCTTTTAGGGGCACAGGCCACATAGGAAACCGCCTGGGAGAGAATGATCTGGGCCTCGGGCATGCCCACCCGCTCCACCGCCAGAGAAGCGTTCACCGCCACTGCCAGAGCCTCCGGATCCGCATTGCCCACGTCCTCGGAGGCACAGATCATAATCCGGCGGGCGATAAAAGTGACGCTCTCCCCCGCCCGGAGCATCCGGGCCAGATAGTACACCGCCGCATCCGGATCCGACCCCCGCATGCTCTTGATAAAGGCGGAAATGGTGTCATAATGGCTGTCGCCGGACTTGTCATACCGCACTGCCCTCTTCTGTATACACTCCTGAGCCACATCCAGCGTGATATGAATCCGACCGTCCTCCCCCCTGCCGGTGGTGAGGATTCCAAGCTCCACGGCGTTGAGGACGTTCCTGGCATCCCCGCCGGAGATATCCGCCAGAAATTCCAGAGCGTCCTCCTCAATCACCGCATTGTAAATCCCCATGCCCCTGTCACTGTCATAAACCGCCCGTTTGATCAGCTGCCGCACTGCCTCCACAGACAGGGGTTTCAGCTCAAACAGCAGAGAACGGGACAACAGCGCCCCGTTGACCTCAAAATATGGATTTTCTGTGGTAGCTCCCACCAAAATCAGAGTGCCGTCCTCCACAAAGGGGAGCAGATAATCCTGCTGCCCCTTGTTAAAACGATGGATCTCGTCAATGAAGAGAATGGTTCTCTTCCCGTACATGCCCTGGTTGTCCCTGGCCTTTCCCACCACCTCCTCCATATCCTTTTTCCCTGCCACGGTGGCATTGAGCTGGGTGAACCAGGCGTCAGTGGTGTTGGCGATTACCTTGGCCAGGGTGGTCTTGCCCGTGCCGGGAGGCCCGTAGAAGATCACAGAACTGATCTTATCCGCCTTGATGGCCCGGTAGAGGAGCTTGTCCGGGCCGATAATGTGCTCCTGCCCCACCACTTCCTCCAGGGTTCTGGGCCGCATTCTGGCAGCCAGGGGCGCTTCCTTCTCCATATTTGTGCTGCGCATATAGTCAAAGATGTTCATTGTGTCCATTATTTTCCCGCACCGCCCGGCGTCTGCTTTCTGTTCAAAGTCACTTCGTTCTCATGCACTGTCACCGACTCAAGGCTGCGCAGGAAGCTGGATATCCTGTTATACCCAAACTGCTTATAGTCCAGCTGCTTGTACTTTTTGTGCAGCTCGTCGTTCAAACTGGCCAGATTCTCCACCATGCCCCCGTTTTTCTCTATCATGTGGCAGATCTCCTGCTCCAGCTCCCACTTGGTGAGGGTGGTCTGGCGCTCCACATAGTACTGGTTGTTGATCTTGCGCACGTTAAAGTCCGGCAGCTCCTGTCCAATCATGGTGCTCAGTTTAAAATAGCCATAGTTTCGCACGTCAAAATCGGTAAACTTTTCATTGAGCCTGTTTCCAAGCTGAGCCAAATCAACCTGCTTTCCGCCGTTCTCATTGATCAGAGCCAGAACCACCTGGCGCACATCGGCAATGGATGTGACATTCTGTTCCTCGGCCGTCTTGTCCCCTCCGGCCTTGGAATTCTTCTCCTCTATGTTCTGCTCCGTCACCAGGTTCAGGTGGATGAACTTGTTGCAGGCCCTGGTGAGAGCCACTGGTGTCTTGGACTCTCCCATCCCCAGCACAAACATATTCTCCTCCCGCAGCCGCATGGCGAGCCTTGTAAAATCACTGTCGCTTGTAACCAGACAGAACCCCTGTACCTTGTTCTTGTACAGGATATCCATGGCGTCTATGGCCATGGCCATATCCGTGGCATTCTTTCCGGATGTGTAGGAAAATTGCTGCACGGGCATGATGGAATACTCCAGAAGCATTCCTTCCGACCATCCGTTTGCCTTGGACCAGTTGCCGTAGATACGGCGGTATGTGGACAGGCCGTATTTCTCCAGCTCTTCAAATATTGTCACCACATATTTGGAGCTGATATTATCCGCATCAATGAGCACTGCAAAAAGCATCCGCTCTTCGGATATGCTTTCTATGACCTCCTCCATCTTACACCTCCCCGTCCGAATATCCGGACTTTTTCCTCTTGACTTTTCTCTATTTCCGCGCCTGTTTGCTCTCAGTTTATGCTTTCGTTCTTAAACTTTTTTCAGTGTTTTTCTCAGGAAACTCTGCGCTTTTTCCATGCTTTTTTCCGTGCCTTTTTTGTACCTTTTTTGTACCTTTACCGTATCAATTTTTGTTCTCTTTTTGTGATTTTTCTGTGTTTTCTCCGTTCCAGTTCTTCACTTTTCCCGTACTTTTTCTCTGCAGCCTTACTATTTTTTGTTTTCTTTTGGCAGGGTACGATTTATCTTACCATATTTTTCATAAAAATAAAAGCGCAATTTCACGACCAGATATTGACTGGATGGGTCATTTTATAACGACGTTATGTCTCCTTACCCAGCCATCTCGTCCTCCCATTCCTCTTCTTCCTCGTCTCCCCGCCTGCGACGGATCAATCGCAGTATCAGGTGATAAAATCCCCGAATCACTGAAAATACCAGGAACATGCTGATAAAGCCCAGAACCCCAAAGACAATGTCCGCAAATTCCATCACACCGGTATCCGTAACTCTCTGCCCGATTTCAATGGCGAAGGTTATAACAATGATCAGGGTGAAAACATAGATCCAGCTTACCACCATAATATGATCATTCTTCACCAGCCACTTGAATATGGGATGGACCACAAAAATCATCAGCATCCCCAGAACCCCGATCACCAGGAAATGAAGTTCTTTGTCGGAAAAATTATATTCATAGGCATCATTCAGCTTCAACAGGCGGCTGTGCGCCCTTGCAATCATCTCAACAATCCAGTATAAAAATGTTTTCATAATGTACTCCCTGAAAACACCCTAATATTCCTTGGGTATCTCCTCTATTCCATACTTCTGTTTAAAAGCTTCCAGTTCCTCAAAGCAGCGGATAAAAATTTCCTCTTTAAATTCTCCCGTATGGATATTTTTAAAGCCTGCCACCTGTTCTCCGTTACAGATACTGCATTTTAACACAGGCTTCCAGTTTTCCCTGTCATACTTTGTTTTTTCAATCTGTCCTCTTTCTCTCTTTCTGAACACAGTTCCTCCTCTCCAAACCCTTTGCCTTATCACCAGTCAGGCAGCTCTGAAATCCTTTGCAGCCCGGGGCCGCCAGGACGCCAAATCCGCCTCCGGAAACTGTCGGAAATGTCTGCAGTCCTTTCCTTCCTCCCGGCACATTCTCCTATTCTATCCTATTTCCGGAACCACATCTTCCAGAATTTCCTTCTGCTTCTTCTTGCTCAGACCTCCCAGCACCAGTCCATAAGACTTGTCCAGCAGGTCCTTCAACAGCTCATCCGGAACATTCCCGTCCGGCCGGACAGAATTCCAGTGTTCCTTGTTCATGTAATACCCGGGAACAATATCCTCATACTGCCTCCTTAAAAAATCACCTTCCACGGGATCCAGTTTTAATGTAATATAATATGGTTTGTCATCATCTCCCAGACATACCGCAGCAAACAACTTTTCTCCCACCTGATAACGTATCCAGTTCCATTCCTTCTTAAGATCCTTTGTCACGCCTTTTTTGCTCAGCAGATATTCATCCAGCCAGGTATACCTCATACACTCTCCCCTCATCATCTCAAATCATTATTTGCTGACTCTCACATCCTGAATCTTCTCAATGACGCAGCTGTGTTTTCCCGTCCTGACATCATAGTTGATCCCCACCAACACAACCTCACCGCCAAATTCTTTAAGCACCGCGGGGTAATTTCTTCCCTTTATCTGCTCCACTGCCCCACCTGCCGACTTGTTTCATTTCAGTTCAATTACCAAAGCTGTCAGTCCTAACTTCAATTTCTTTGCCGGCAATCAGCCGGCAATGATTTCCTATAATCCTGCAGTTCCTGGATTTAAATACATCCCCATTGAGACCATCCTCTGCTTTTTATTGACTTTAATCATTATTCTATGTATTGCAAATTATATGTGAATTACGTATAAAAGTCAATATCTGTACTTTTCTGGTCATGGTAAATACCAGAATTACGATATAGAAACCAGTACTGATGACTTCTTCTATTCTCTTGGAATAATTCCACCATCTGTCATACAGACTTTTATGCAGGAAAGCATTTCTGCGGAACCGGAGGCATCCCTGCATGATAATGCCGCTGTACATGTCCGCCCGGTCATATTCCCCTTTGTCTCCCCATTCGCTCCCTATGAACCCCATGACATGCTCATACATGCCCGACACAGCTTCCTGCAGGCCCTCTTCGATCAGAGGCTGGTACATCTCCTCAAATCGGCTTATCCCAAGCATCCTCCGCCGCAATGCAACCAGATCATTGATGCAGTATGCCTCTCTAACCACATATAGATAGCAAAATTCAAAAGTCTCCCTGGGTACACCGGACTCCTCGTAGATCTCCTCCAAAATATGCCTGCACTCCCTGTTCTCCCGGCAACGTGACAGCAGCGCTTCCCTGACCGGGTCTTCTGTTTCACAGACCCCTGCCTTCTCTTCCAGAAGCTTTTCCCGGATGACCAGAATCTCCCAGAAATAGTACATTCTCCGGATATCCCGCAAAATATCCAAAGCTTTGTCACAGTACTTTAACAGCCTGGCTTCATCCCATTCCTCCTGAAACAACCCGTCGGAGGATGCTTTTCTGTCCAGTATACACCGGCACAGAAAATAGACTGCCTTAGGATAAACCTTGCCACGGCCCACCCTGTCAAAATGCCTTTTCTCCAGGTAATCCAGAGCCTCCAGGCAGCGTTCCGGGCGCTCTCCCTCACCCCGGCCGTACTCCGCCTCCAGCATCAGATTCAATTCACGGATGGACAGCACAAGCTCATCCAGGGACTTCTGTTCTGATTCAGGCACCGTCAGCTCTACCGCCTCCTGAAAAAGCTCTCCCAGTTCCTTGCTGCTCCCCTGGCAGCGCCGCACCTGGGCTTTCATGCCAAGATAAAACTGTCTCTCCGGCCGCTCCGCCATTCCCCGCATTCCTGTGGTACTGACCTGCCCGCTGCAGTACACCCTGGCGTATTCCTCCAAAAGCTCCTCCGCCCGCTGGGTCTGTTCAAAAGTAATAGCGTGATCCGTTGCCTGATCTTCCATCGGTCATACGCCACATATCCCAGAAAATGTTCCCTGTCCTCACTGCCCACTCCCAGCCTCTCCAGCACCGCATCCTGAAGAAGCTTCTCAGGCCTGTGCTTACCTGATTCCAGGCAGGCTGTCTCCTGAAACGTACGCAGCCCCTCACAGAACTGACGCATGGAATATCCACACTTTTCCCGCAATGCCTTTATATATTTTCCAAACTTCAGATCCTCCTGGACTCTTCTGCGAACTCCTTTTTCCATCCCCGCCTCCTTTCCGTCCATTTACCTTTTATGATAAGATTCAACTCTTATTTTACACTCTTTTTACTCTTTAGGCAAGTGGACAAAGTCATTAACAATCGCCTGAGATAAGTCCACCCTTTGACATTAAAAATGCAGTGCCTTCCGCGGGCCGAACTGACAGCTCATTAAAGCTGCCGCCCCCATAGGCACTGCACCTGAATTTATTTATCGTTCCATTCTCCCTGTACGGCAAAAGAAAAGTCTATTCCGCCATTTCCTCCAGACTTTCCTCCAGAACCGCCGCCCTTTTCTCCAGTACCGTCCCCTTCAGTCCTTCCAACAGAGGCCTGACGGAGAGCAGCGCCTGAAATGAATAGTAATAGACGCTGTAGAAAATATCTTCGGAATCCTCCTGCTCCTCCAGCTCATCATCTTCGTCATATTCCTCCGACCATAGATATTGTTCGTCCAGGAGATCGGAAAAGAGCGGGAAGGGTTCCTCCTCCACATCTGCCACGTCTGCCTCCTCTTCCATGAACTGAACGCATTCCACTATTACCTGGAAGAAGTCCAGCAGCTCCTCCCCGATGTACCTGGCAGCTTTGTTCTGTTCAAGTTCCGACGCCGCTTTCTCAAGCAGCCGCACCAAGAAAATCAGCGCAAAAGGCGTTACATACCAGAGTGTCCCCTGATGTTCTATATTGGAAGTAATCTCTCCAAGGGCCTTCCTGGCTGCCTCTGCATCTTCCGTACTCTGAAGAATCTTAAAGTACTCCGGGAACCTGGTGCTCCTGCCATAGGCCGTGGAAAGCCTGTGCCAAGGCACCTGTTCCATTGTCAAATTTTGTATATATGCCTGATTTTTATCCATAATCCCTTCCTTTCTCTCATGGCCACTCCCTTGAACAGACAGTATCATTCATTCCCTCTGGGCACCCCGCACTATGGTATTCTGGGTTCATACGCAGCATGACACGCCGGATAAATTTTCTCTATCTCTTCTCTTGTGGCCAAGTGCCGGGAGAACGCGCTTGCACTTCCGGCGGCGATACCCATGCGGAAAGCCCTGCCATAGTCCCTGCCGGAGAGCCATCCTGCCAGAAAACCCGCCACCATAGCGTCCCCTGCCCCCACTCCGCTGACCAGACGGCCAGCCGGAGCCGGACTCTCATAAATGCTTCCATCCCCGGCAGCCAGAACCGCGCCCTCCCCGGCCATGGACACCAGAACATTTTCCGCCCCCATCTCCCGGAGTTTTACCCCATAGGGAACTGCCTCCCGCCTGGTCCGGAACTCCCTTCCGAAGATCTCCCCCAGTTCATGGCTGTTGGGCTTCACCAGAAAAGGCCGGTACTTCAATGCCCTGACCAGAAGTTCTTTCTCCGCGTCCACCACGGTCATCACCTTCCGGCCGGCCAGCCTGGCCAGAATTCTCTCATAAGAATCCTCCGGCATGGATTTTGGAATGCTCCCCGCCAGTACAAGCACATCCCCTTCCCCCAGGGCATCCAGCCTGGCCATAAGCGCTTCCACCGCCTCCCTGTCCACAGGCGGGCCGCTGCCATTGATCTCTGTGCCGTCAATGGACTGCAGCTTCAGATTAATTCGGGAAAACCCTTCCCTCACAGGGATGAAATCGGCTCTCACCCCCATCTCCTCCACCCGTCTCACAATCTCAGCCCCCGTAAACCCTGCCGCAAACCCAAAAGCAGTATTCTCCAGGCCCAGAGTACCAAGCACCATGGACACGTTAAGCCCCTTCCCGCCTGGAACAAGCCTTTCGGAGCTGGTGCGGTTGGTCAATCCCAGTTTAAAATCATCCACCGTCACAAGATAATCCAGCGATGGGTTAAATGTCACCGTATATATCATCTCTCTCCTCCCTCTTTCCCAGAAACCCAACTGCAAACAGCGCCCCGGAGAACAGGGCGCTTCCAATGGTTCCTCTTCTTCCCTCTTTTTCTGCCGCTTCACGGTTTCTCCGAGGTGCCTTCCGCAGAAGGCTTAAAAGGAGTATCAATATTGTCATAGGCTTCCCGCAGCATCTCTCTGTCCTGAACAATAAAGTAGGCCAGGGAGATATCGTCCCTGCTGCTCTTTTCCGTCATCCCAGGCAGAAGGTGATCTGCAATCTCCGCCTCCGTGGCGTCAAACCCCACTTTCAGAATATTTTCCAGGACAATAGAATAAAGCCTGTAAAGATACTGTTCATTCCGGTATACGGGATAGCAGTCATCCACCCCGTCCGAGCTCAGAAACACCGCCACCGGCGCCGTGGGAGAATTCACATCACAGTCCAGGACTGCATGGCGGATTTTCAGATTTGCGTCATCCTCGCACAGTGACACCGTCACATTCAGAAAATTCTCCTCGTCGGGAGGAACCGGCGTGCGGTACTCCCCGTTTTTCTGCAGTACCACGCAGGTTCCGTCTCCAATCTGCAGCAACAGTATCTGCGACTCTATAGCTACGGCAAACAGCAGCGTAGTGCCGTAAGCCACATACAGATACCGGTCCCTGACTTTTTTGTCGCTGGACCCAAAACGGGCTTTGTATTTTTCACTCACGGACTCATAGCGGACCTCTCCGCCGCCGGGTGTCTTATGAAGCTTAAGATATTCGTCCCAGTTTTTCTTTACCAGACGCCTCCACTCATTCCAGACGGCATACTTAAAGTTCAGGATCCCCGTATCGCTGAACCTCACAGGCGCATCCGATTTCTCCGCTGTATTCCTGCAGTAAAGCATGGTCTGTTCAAATGCGGTCTTAACTGCCAGGGAAGCGCCATACTCACTGCGGAAGCAGTCCGAACTGCCATGACCGTCCGCCACGGCGATTACCTGGGTGCGGCCAAAATTGACCTTTCCGGATCTGTCCTGGCATCTCCAGCCCTTTGCCGCATATTTCGGCCCCAGTACGGACTTTGCAAACATCCGGTATTTCATATCAGCAGATGCCACCTCCTATGCAATGTTTCCTCGCATCCACACCGCCCGCCGTACATGCCGTGGGAACCCCGGTGAACCCGCCCCGGACTTACCACTCTTCGTCGGGATCCGTGGAATTGGACAGGACCGGAGGCGCCGTCTTCAGCGCTGCAGCCACTGCATTTGTAGTATCGTTGGGGTCGGCGGCGGCATCCGCATCATTCACCGGCGCTGCCGCTCCCCTGCTGGCCACCATGGAAGAGGTGATGGTCACAAAACGGATCAGATTGGTCAGATCCTTGGGATCATTGGTGTGCAGCACAGTCTCCGGATTCCCCGTAAACTCCCGCAGCACGGCGTCGTTGGACTGGCCGTATCCCACTGCCACCTTGGCGGCGCATTTATACCAGTTATTGTCCCGAAGGGCCTGGAGGCCGTCCTGGTAATTGTCCGTGGGCTCACCGTCGGTGAGCAGGAAAATAACCGGCGCCACAGAACCGCTTGCCCGGTTTACAAAGCCATGGCTCACCGAGAGCACTTTCTCCAGCTCCTTGAAAGCAGCCCCCATGGATGTGACCCCTCTTGCATCCAGGTCTTTCCACACATAGTTCTCGGGATTTACCAGGCTGGATCCCGTAACCCAGTCCGTGCCTGAGTGAAACGTCAGCACCGCAATCTCGATCTCCACATCGGGGTTGTCATTGTTCATTGAGATCAGCTCGGGCAGAATGCCCTCCATAGCCGCATTCACCGCCCCCATGGGCGCTCCCGCCATGCTCCCCGACGCGTCAAGCAAAAATATAACCGGGCACATACGGCGCAGGATCTCCGCCTTGTCTAACATTCCCATAATGATATCTCCTCCTTAAAAATTAATTGGGTACAATCTCCGCAGTATTTCCGTTTCCAAAATCAATCTTAAAGCCAAGCCCCAGAATGGCCACATCCCCCTGCTGCCTGGTGCTTGTCCTGCCGTCCACGGCAGTGACGGTCCACAGATGCCTGGAACAGTTCTGCAGGCCAAACTTTCCGGGCTTTGCCAGAACCACCGCCGCCTCGGTCTGGTAGTCCTCGGACCCGTCGTTCATATGGTACTCATAGAGACGGATGCCCTCAAAAATCGGCACCGAGATCTCAATGTTGGAACGCCTCTTGGCAAATTTCAGGTATCCCACCGGCTTTATAAGGCTCTTGCAGTCGGGACACATGGTCTCCCCGTTGCTCTCGATAAACATCTCCGACCCGCACCTGGGGCACTTTGCGATGGAACTCTTCAGCTGCACCAGAAGATGAAGCCACTCCTGCTCCTGAAGACGTCCCGCCCCCTTCAGCAGACTCTCCTGGCTGAAAGACTTGCTGAAAGCCTTCTGCATAAATTTCGGGATGCAGGGCCAGAAGGATATTGCATTTTTGTGCAGCCCCTGAACCGGCATGTTGGAGTTGTCGTTCTCATCAAAGATAAACAGGGGCTCCGTCCCAAAGAACTTCTTGTCGTACTTGTTGATCAGGGCGGGCACATTG
Organism: uncultured Acetatifactor sp.; assembly: GCA_910587755.1. Classification (GTDB taxonomy): domain Bacteria; phylum Bacillota; class Clostridia; order Lachnospirales; family Lachnospiraceae; genus Acetatifactor. The sequence continues at coordinate 49,559 of CAJUNZ010000009.1, forward strand.
GTCTTGGCCCCCTCCAGGGGATGGTCCCCCACCAGAAGCATAAACAGAATCACCCCCAGGGAGAACCTGTCCGTCTGCCGGTTGGGCGCTATGTCCCCCCGGACCACCTCCGGCGCCATATACCTGGCCTTTCCCAGAATTCCCGAAGACTGGCCATGTCCCATGATATTGTCATTGTCACAGATGAGCACATCCCCCATTCTGGGTTCTATGGAAAAATTCCCGTCGTTCAGATCCTGGTAGTTATACCCCTTGTTGTGGAGTGCCTTGAAGGCGGACACAATATTCAGCGCGGCGTTCACCATGGCCCCGTAGCTGCCAAATTTCACCCTGGCCATCAGGTACTTTGAAAAGTCCTTGTACTGTCCGGGAAAGATCCGCATAATGTACCCAAAAGTGCCGTCCACCCACTCGGTGAGCTCCTCCGGCCAAACAAAAGCCGAGGACGGCGCTCCCTTCTCGATATTGTCCTTCAGATTATTGTAAAAAGCATGGGGATTTCTCACTTTCTCAATAAAATACCACTTTAGAGCCCTGTCCTCCATGGTATCGTTCAGACACACCCTGTAAACAGTGCCCTGACCGCCCTCCCCAAGCTTGTCTATGACTGTAATGGAACGTCCGTCCAACAAATTAATCTCCTGCGACCTTCTGAGTCTGGAATTCTGCGGCATTGCCACTCCCCCCTGTTTTGTCTCTTCCTGTTTTTTCCTAATTAATATACTAATCTACAAGAAATTTCCCATTTTGTCAATCCTTCCGTCCTGACGGACACAGGGACGGACTGTGCCCTGCCCTGGGACACTTTTTCCGCCCATAAAAATAAAATCCTTCTGAAAAAGCTCCTCAGTTGATTCTACCACATATCCTCTCACAAATCACCACTCTTTTCCAGAAAGAAGAAAATATTTTTCCCTGATGAAACTTTCATCACAAAAAGAGGCCGGAAAAACCGGCCTCCTTTCCGACTCAGGAACTGTGAATATTTCTTTCCTGCAGTTCCTTAAAGTCCATTTGAATTTCTCTTCAGATACAAAAACCCATAGGCGGGAACCTTCACCCCTGCCGCCTCCATGCTGTCTCCGGTGAGCAGATCCGTGTAGATTCCGTCCGTCTCGCTGATCCACGCTGTTCTGTCGGACTGGCTGAAATTAAAAATTCCTATCAGCTTCTCCCCTTCATAAGCCCTTCCAATGCACAGCACACCAGTGTCATGAGCGTCCAGCGTCCAGGTATCCGCCCGGCACACAAACACTTTCTCCGACCTTCTGATCTGCTCCAGGCGGGCCAGCCCCTGGAAAATACGTCCCTGCACGCTGGTCTTATCGCCGGCCTTCTCCGCCAGATTCCAGTCAAAAGCCCCTCTGTGGATATAGCGGGAATCCGCCGCTTTGTCCGGATTCTCCTTATAAGAGTAGTCATTTACCTGCGCCACTTCGTCGCCGCTGTAGAGCACAGGAATCCCGGACTGCATAAACATATAGGCGTGGAGCATAAGATCCAGCCTCACCGCCCGCTCCATCTCCTCTTCATTCTGTTCAAACCCTGCCTTCTCTATGCCGCACATGGAGGCGGTGGTGCCGCAGAACCGGGCGTCCCCCGTGACGGGATCCGCGTTGTACAGCTCCCCCCTGCTGCAGCTTCCTCCCTCCAGGCCCTGGAAGAAACGGTTCAGATAATTCTTGTGCGCTCTCTCCTCCATTCCCTCCTTCCTCAGGGCAGGATAGTCAAGCCCCCAGCCGATATCGTCATGGCAGCGCAGATAATTCAGAAACACATACTCCTTGGGCAGACTGTTGACTATGTCCAGCTGTTTTCT